>JBCBME010000015.1:0-17022 GCA_039822945.1 Pseudomonadota bacterium | reverse complement strand
TGCATCTTTTGCGATTGAACGAACTGCTTTTCGAGGGACTTGAGCTCCGTGGCATCGTTGAGCACCGCGATCAGAACTGTCTCGCCCTTTTCCTTCACGCGGTTCAATGTCACCTGCACGAAGAGCTCGTCTTCCACATCGGCGACCTGAAGGAACTCAGGGTGCCGTAAGCCCTTGCCGGCGGCCGCATCCTTGATCCAGTCCCGAACGGAGCGACCGAGGCTTTCAAGAAGGTCCGCCGCGTTTGAGCCCACCTTCACGCTGCGCCTGAGCAATTCACGCGCCGTGCGGTTGGCCGCGAGGATCTCCCCGTCTTCTGCCACCTTCAGGAGGGCTACGGGCAGCTCGTCGAAAAACGTCCAACCATCGCGCGAGACATCCGTATCAGGGACGGTGCCCGGCAAAAGAAAGAGCTCTCGTCGCCCGCCAGTCCCTTCGACCTCGGCCACCAAGCAGGCGATCGGCCCCTCACCACTGGAGACCTCGTTCATTTGGCCAGACCGCACGGGTAGATTGCGGAACACACGGTCGAGCGACTTGGCGCGCCCGCCCACCAGCTTCCGCATTGCGTCGTTCATGAAAAGGATCGCGCCAGACGCACTCACGGTCATCATCGGCAGACTGAGCGATTGCGCCCGCGTGGATTGCCCCGTTCGCTCGACGATATCCTCAAGGCGCCAAAGGAAGCTGTCGCGCGTGATGGCGTGGACCGCGAGCCTGACATGGCCGCGCCGCGTAACAATGTCATCTCGGGCTGCGCCTAAAGCGAGTGCCTTGTTCTGAAGGCGGAAGAGGATCGAGGAAGGGTTCGCGAAAAGATCGGCAAAGCATTCCCCCAAGGTGTTGTTGACCGGGGTCCGCAGCCTGTCCTCGGCGGCGCGGTTGCGGGTCAGCAATGCGCCGCTGGCATCCGACAAAAGGCTGGGGGAGCTATCGTTTTCAACGAAAGACGCAACGGACTGCACCATCATCGACTGGCGCCAGTCGTACCACCAGGAAAGGGCCTTGATAGCGCCAACGAGGAAGGCAAGCGTGGCGCCGCCCACGAGCACGCCGCGTGACAGGCCAGCCTCGTCGATAAAAAGTGAGCCAACAAGCGCCGCAACAGCCACAACGAGCACCATGGTGGCCTGCGGCGCAAGGCGACGCACCAACCGATACAGTCCGGTCTTCTTCTTCAATGGCTTCGCCACAGGCGACCCCTACCCAGATTCGTTCTCCGTCAGGAGACGCACAAATCTTTAACGCCCCATTAAGCAGACACTTTTCGGAGCCAAATATCAACTCCTAGTTGAGCGCAGAGGCCCGCTACTCAGCGTATCCGACGAAACACGGAGCTGTAGAACCCATCTCCCCCGTCCAGTGGCGTCCATTGCTTGGACTTCTCCAACTCGAAATTGGGGAGATTTGCGGCGATCCAAGATGCCTGCTCCGCGTTTTCCTGGGGGAATAGGGAGCAGGTCATATAGCTCAGGACGCCGCCAACTCTGAGCGCCTCAGAGGCTTCGACGACGATCTTTCGTTGCCGCTCGACATAGGCCGAAAGACCCTCGGGCCTCAGCGACCATTTTGTATCCACGGATCGCCGCCAGGCCCCGCTCCCCGAACAAGGCACATCGCAAACCACCATGTCGTAACTTTCCACTGCAGGAGAGGCAGTCACGTTGATCCGGATCCCGGCTCTGGTCGCGCGTTTGGGAAGATCTGCCATTCGGCGCGGATTTGCGTCATGCGCCGTGACCTGGGCACCTCGCGCCGCCAGGGCGAGCGATTTGCCACCACCGCCAGCGCAAAAGTCCAATATTTTCCAGCCCTTTGGATCCGGAAGTTCAAGCACCGCGGTTTGCGGAGCAAGATCTTGGATCTCGAACGCGCCGGACGCAAAGAGCGGGTGCTGGCTCAATTGACGCTCCCGCGCGGCAATGCGGATCGCCGTGGAGCAGGTTTCTGACGGCTCAGGCGCATGGCCCGCGTCTTCCAATGCTGTGAACACCGCCCCGCGCGTGGTGCGCGCGGTGTTCACGCGCACCCAAAGGGGCGCGCGGTGGCGGAGCGCCTCTGCGATCGCGCTCGCATCGGGATAGGCCGTAGAAAACGCCTCCCAGACCCAGGGCTGCAGGTCATGGCGGGTCGGTTCGTCCATCTCGGCCCTCTCCCGACGTGGAGGGTCTTCAGACGTCAGCGCTAGCGGACCGTAGGGGCCCTGCCCGAAGATCGTTTCCTCAGCCGTACCCTCCTGCGCAAGATAGCCGCGAAGCAAGGCGCGTCCGGTTTGCGCCCCACCGATAAACGCGCACGAGGCGCGCTGCCGCATCACGGAAAAGACGATGTCGCGAAGTGCTGCGCGATCTTTGGACCCCGCAAAGCGGTGGCCGCGCGCCCAGTTCACCAGTGCCGCCTCCGCCGGGGTGCCCGCGAGGATCCCATCGACGATTTCAATGGCGGCAGCTATGCGAGCGGCAGGGGTCACTTGACGTTAGCTTTGCGGAATAACGTGATTACATGCCGCGATAATTGGGGCTTTCTCGCGTGATCTGAACGTCATGAACGTGGCTTTCCTTGAGCCCTGCACCCGTGATGCGGACAAACCGACAGCCAGAGCGCATTTCTTCCACCGTGCCGCAGCCGGTGTAGCCCATTGCGGCTTTGAGGCCGCCGACAAGCTGATGGATCACTGCTCCGGCAGACCCCTTGTAGGGCACCTGACCTTCGATGCCTTCGGGCACAAGCTTGTCTGACGCGGCATCCTTCTGAAAGTAGCGATCCGCGGAGCCCCGCGCCATGGCCCCGAGACTTCCCATGCCACGGTAACTTTTGAAGCTACGCCCTTGATACAAAATAACTTCTCCGGGGCTCTCATCCGTCCCCGCGATCATCGAACCCACCATTGCGCAGGACGCGCCTGCGGCGATGGCCTTTGCAAAATCGCCGGAAAACTTGATGCCTCCGTCGGCAATCACCGGGACATCACCGGCAGCCTCGGCACATTCCATGATGGCGGTGAGCTGCGGCACGCCGACGCCCGCCACCATCCGGGTCGTACAGATCGACCCAGGCCCGATCCCAACCTTAACTGAGTCCGCGCCCGCATCGATGAGGGCACGGGTGGCTTCGGCGGTGGCAACATTGCCCGCCACAACTTGAAGATCGTTCGATAAGGTCTTGGCGCGCCTCACAGCTTCGGCCACGCCAGCCGAATGGCCATGGGCGGTATCAATCACGATCATGTCGACGCCAGCGTCCACGAGCGCCTCGGATCGTTCAAAGCCGGCATCCCCAACAGTCGTGGCGGCGGCCACGCGCAGGCGCCCGAGTTCGTCCTTGCAAGCCGTCGGGTTCAGCACCGCTTGCTCGGTGTCCTTGAGCGTCAGAAGACCGGTAAGCGCCCCTGCGGCGTCCGTTACGAGGAGCTTCTCGATGCGGCGTGCTTTCATGAGGCTGATCGCCTCGTCCCGGTCTGCGGGCTCCTTCAAGATCGCGAGGTTCTCCGAAGTCATCATCACCGAGACGGGCGTGTCATCGGATGCCGCAAAGCGCATGTCACGGTTCGTGACGATCCCTACGACACGGCGCTGCGCATCGACGACGGGGAAACCCGTAAAGCCGTACCGCTCTGTCAGGGCCTTGGCATCGGCCTTGGTCTGATCCGGGCTTAGGGTGACGGGGTTGTAGACAATACCGCTTTCGAACCGCTTCACGCGCCGCACCTCGCGCGCCTGCTCTTCGACGCTGAGATTGCGATGGATGACGCCCATCCCCCCGGCCTGGGCCATGGCAATAGCCATGCGCGCCTCCGTGACCGTATCCATGGCAGAGCTCAGGAGCGGGATGTTAAGCGCGATGCGCTTTGTCACCCGCGTCCTCGTATCTGCCGTCGACGGCAGCACCGTGGAGGCGCCGGGAACAAGAAGCACATCATCGAAGGTAAGGGCCTCGCGAATCTCCATGGGAGCCTCCATCGGACGTATCGGTTGGCGCTGCTCTATCTCACGACATCGTCCGGATGAAAAGGCCTTGGACGCAAGATGTTGGGGCCGGATTGCCTCCGGCGGAAGTATTTTTCGACAGAAGAAAAGGAATTTGTCCGCCCGCGTGACGGGATCGAACATCATTATGACGGCTTTGAATTGGTGAGGGGTAGGTGTCGCTTCTAGATAAGGTGCAGATGCGAAGGGTAAGCCAGATGCCAACCGATCCACTTGTCGTCTTTACGCCGTCCGGCAAACGGGGCCGGTTCCCGGTGGGCACGCCCATTCTCACGGCTGCGCGCCAGCTTGGTGTGGACCTCGACAGCGTCTGCGGCGGGCGCGGAATTTGCGCGAAGTGTCAGGTCCAGCCGATGGCGGGCGAATTCCCTAAGCACGGGGTCACCGTGCGCGACGATGCCATGAGCCCTTGGAACCTCGTCGAGGAGCGCTTCAAGCAAAAGCGCGGAATGATCGACGGACGCAGGCTGGGCTGTCAGGTGACCGTGCAGGGGGATGTCGTGGTGGACATTCCCGCAGACAGCCAAGTGCACAAGCAGGTGGTGAGGAAGCGTGCTGAGCTTCGCGACATCACCCTCAACCCCGCGGCGCGTCTCTACTACGTTGAGGTGGCCGAACCGGACATGCACGATCCGTCCGGGGATCTCGAGCGGCTTCAGGCCGCGCTCAAGGCGCAGTGGGAGCTCGACGGTGTGCGTGCGGATCTGCAGATCCTTCAGCAGCTGCAACCCGTGCTGCGGAAGGGGGAGTGGAAAGTCACCTGCGCCATCCACCTCGGAGACAGCGAGAACGCCCCGCGTATCATGCAGATTTGGCCCGGCTTCTATGACGGCGCGATCTACGGCGTGGCGGTGGATCTGGGCTCCACCACAATTGCTGCTCATCTTTGTGATCTGAGCTCGGGTGACGTGCTGGCCTCCTCGGGCCTGATGAACCCCCAGATCCGCTTTGGCGAAGATCTGATGAGCCGCGTCTCCTACGCGATGATGAACAAGAATGGCGATCAGGAGATGACATCTGCCGTTCGCGAGGGGATGAACGCGCTCCTCACGCAGATTGCGGCTGAGGCGGCGATCGACAAGGCGCTCATCGTGGATTGCGTCTTTGTGTGCAATCCGGTGATGCATCACCTCCTTTTGGGGATCGACCCGTTCGAGCTCGGCCAGGCGCCTTTTGCGCTCGCGACGTCCGATGCGCTGCGCCTTCAGGCGCGCGATCTCGATCTTTCGATCCATCCCGCGGCGCGCGTCTATCTCTTGCCCTGCATCGCGGGGCATGTGGGGGCGGACGCCGCGGCCGTCGCGCTCAGCGAAGAACCTGACCGGTCCGAGGATCTCGTGCTTGTCGTGGACGTAGGCACCAATGCCGAGATTCTCTTGGGCAACAAGGAGCGGGTGCTGGCCTGCTCATCCCCCACCGGCCCTGCCTTCGAAGGCGCGCAAATCAGCTCGGGCCAGCGCGCGGCGCCGGGTGCCATCGAGCGTGTGGAGATCGATGCGCTGAGCAAAGAGCCCCGCTTCAAAGTCATCGGGTGCGATTTGTGGTCGGATGACCCGGACTTTGCGGCGGCAACGGCGGCCACCGGCATTACGGGCATTTGTGGGTCAGGCATAATCGAAGCGGTCGCAGAGATGCGCATGGCAGGCATTGTCGACCAGGGCGGTCTCATCGGATCCCCCAATCAGACGGGGACCGCACGCTGTGAAGCGGAGGGCCGGACATTTGCCTATGTGCTGCATGACGGAACAGATGCGTGGCCCGCCATCTCCGTCACCAATCCCGACATCCGCGCGATCCAGATGGCGAAGGCCGCGCTCTATTCAGGTGCGCGGCTCTTGATGGACAAGGTCGGCGTCGATCACGTGGATCGGATTGTGCTTGCGGGGGCCTTCGGTGCCCATATCTCGCCGAAGCACGCGATGATCCTCGGGATGATCCCCGATGCCCCCTTTGAGAAAGTCACGAGCGCAGGCAACGCTGCGGGCACCGGCGCGCGCATCGCGCTTCTCAACCGAGAGAAGCGGGCCGAGATCGAAGCGACTGTGCGCGACATCCACAAGGTGGAGACGGCCATCGAGCCCCGCTTTCAGGAGCACTTCGTCAACGCCTCAGCGATGCCAAACAGCGCGGATCCGTTCCCAATTCTACGCTCTCTCGTGGATTTGCCGGACGTCAATTACCAGGCTGGTGGAGACACGACCCGCCGCCGTCGCCGCCGCGCCTGAGCCAGCTTGAGCGCCCCTGCGTGAAGCGCAGCACGGGTCCTCGGTGTCTACGCATAAAAGATAAGCAAACGCGCAATCAGGAAGCGAACAGGACGCGCCCGCGCTTGCACCAGCGCGCCCATAGGGCCTAACACTCTCAAAGCTCGCATCTTGGGGAGACACAATGCTTAGACAAATTATCACTGCGGCCGCGCTTGTTGCGGGAACGTCAGCCTTTGCAGGCGGCCACGCGACAGAGATGCCTTTCGCGCTCGATTGGAAATTCGAAGGACCGTCAGCGCCCTATTTCAAAGCCATAGATGAAGGCTTCTTCGAAGATGCCGGTCTCGCGGTGGAGATCAGCGCTGGTCAGGGCTCGCTCGACGCGATTCCTAAGGTAGCAACTGGTGCCTTCCCCATCGGCTTTGCGGACATCAACTCGCTGATCAAATTCCTTGATCAGAACCCCGGCGCGCCAGTCACAGCGGTGATGATGATCTACGACAAGCCGCCATTTGCCGTGGTGGGCCGCAAGTCGCTCGGCGTGGAAGTCCCTTCCGATCTGGAGGGCAAAGTGCTCGGCGCGCCGCCCCCGGACGGCGCTTGGGCACAGTTTCCGGCATTTGCATCCGCCAATAACCTGAACGTGGACGCCATCACCGTGGAGCCCGTGGGCTTTCCGACGCGTGAGCCGATGCTGGCTGAAGGGAACGTGGCTGCTATCACCGGCTTTTCGTTCTCCTCCTACCTCAATCTTGTGCGTCTTGGCGTGCCGGAGGACGACATCTCCACGATCCTCATGGCCGATTACGGCCTCGATCTCTACGGCAACGCGATCATCGTGAACACGGACTTTGCCGCTGAAAACGGCGAGCTCGTCACAGGCTTCCTCGAAGCCGTTGCCAAAGGTTGGGCCGCGGCCATCGCGGATCCCGAGGCGGCTGTCGCCTCGCTCATCGAGCGGAACCCAGCCGCGGATGCGGCTCTTGAGACGCGGCGTCTCCAGCTTTCCATCGACGCCAATGTTGCGACCGACTGGGCGATGACAAACGGCCTCGGCGGGATCGACGCGGCGCGCTTTGCGTCCGCGATCGAGCAGATCAAAGAGACCTACGAGTTCCAGAACGATCCGACCCCGGATCTCTACTTCGACGCGTCCTTCCTGCCTGACGCCTCCATGCGGATGCTCAAGTGAGCTGAAGGAGCAGCAAAGGCCCCCCGGTGCGCAAAGCCCCGGGGGCCCTTTCTAAGCCAGGCGGACGACCCGACCATGAGCAACCTCATCGAGATCAAGGGCGTCACCCACGCCTATGAGACCAAGGCAAGGCCCCTGCCCGTCCTCGACGACCTCAACATCTCTGTCCCCGAAGGCGAGTTTTGTGCGGTCGTAGGCCCTTCAGGCTGCGGGAAATCCACCCTGACACGGCTCGTGGCCGGGCTCATGAAGCCCGACACGGGGGAGGTCTGGCTTCATGGCGAACGGGTCACATCGCCGCGCTCCACCGTGGGCATGGCGTTTCAGAACCCAGTGCTGCTTGAGTGGCGCACGATCCTCGACAACGTGATCCTGCCCCTCGAGATCGTACCGAACAGGATGAGCCGTGCGGAGAAAGTGGCGCGGGCCCGGGAGCTTTTGGCGCTCGTTGGTCTCGACGGCTTTGAAGACAAGCGCCCGTCCGAGCTTTCAGGTGGGATGCGCCAGCGCGCCTCGCTTTGCCGGGCCATCGTGCACAAACCCGAAGTGCTGATCATGGACGAGCCCTTTGGCGCGCTTGACGCGTTCACCCGCGAGGACCTGTGGCAGACGATGCATGCCTTGCGGGCAGAGGAGCCCTTCACGGGTGTGCTCATCACCCATGACCTGCGGGAATCCATCTATCTCGCGGATGAGGTGATCGTGCTTTCGGGCCGCCCGGCAACCACGCAATTCGTGATGGACACGCGCATGGGCGGACGCACCGATATCGACATGCTCTACACCCCCGAAGCGGGCCAAATGCTCCACGATCTGCGCGAACAGATCGAGATCGCCCAGGGCCGGAAGCCCGCGCAGGAGGCCGCCGAATGAACGATACGCTGCGCCAATGGGCCGTGCCCACGATTGCCATCGTCATCTTTCTCGCGCTTTGGGAACTGCTGGTCTGGGCCAATGGCTGGCCCAATTACAAGATGGCCTCGCCCTCCGACATCGGCCCCGCCTTCGTGAAGTTCTGGCCGCTTTTTCTGGAATATAGCTGGGACACGCTTTGGCGTACGGTTGTGGGCCTCGTGGTGGCGGTGATCGTCGGCACGGGGATCGGCGTGATCATGGGCTTTTCACGAACGGCACGGGATGCGCTTTACCCGCTTCTCGTGGGCTTCAACGCCGTGCCAAAGGCCACCGTCGTACCCGTAATCGCGCTCCTCTTCGTGGGACAGCATGATTTCAACACGATCCTGATCGCATTCATGATCTCCTTCTTTCCGATCGCAGTTGCGGTCAGCATCGGGCTCAGCACGCTCGAGCCTGAATATCGCGACATCCTCAAATCGCTGGGCGCCTCCAACCTCACGATCTTCTGGAAGATCGCGCTGCCCAAAACGCTGCCGGAGTTTTTTGGGGCGCTCAAGGTCGCAGTGACGCTGGCCTTTATTGGTACGAACCTGATGGAGATCGTGGAGCCCCATGGCCGCGGGCTCGGCCATCTCTTTGACAGCGGCAAGATCAACGCGGACTACCCGCTGATGTTTGCGGTGCTCATCGCACTCGCGGCGCTTGGCATCCTGCTCTTTTACGTGGTCGTGGTGCTCGAGAAGATCTTTGCTGGCTGGGCCGAACGCAGCCCGACGTAAGCGAGGGGCCAGCCCCTCGCGCTCCCCGAAGTATTTTTGCACAGAAGAAGGGGTGGCAGCGCGCTAGAGGATAGAGAAGCGGGCCCTGATCGCGGCGTCCTGCTCTGGTGTCAGGTAGGATGGTTGGTGGGTCGCGAGGATCTCTCGGGCTTTGCTGTTTGCTCGCTCCCAGGCTGAGGCTGCGCCCTTTTGGGCCCAGCTGCGTGGGTCCTCCCGGTCGGCGAGCGCGGGGTAGTAGTAGTCGCGCTCCATGGCCTCGTAGGTTTGCTGTGTGCCGAGGAAATGCCCCTCGCCAAGGACGGCTTCACGGATCGCGTCGAGGCCGAGATTTGCGGGCGTCACTTCGATGCCGCGCAACGTGCGGTAGATATGGGCGTGCATTTCGTTGTCGAGCACGAAGCCCTCGAAGCTCGCCCCGAGAAGCGACGCCGTCATGCCAGAGCTCTCATAGATGAGATTGCCGCCTGCAAGTGCGGCGGCCATCGCGGTGATGCCCTTTTCCATGCCGTATTGCGCGTCGATGGCCTTGGCGTCTGTCATGGAGCTCGCGACGCCCGATATGAGCCCGAGCCAGTTCGAAAGCTGCGCCGAAGCGGCGTTCATCACCGCGGTCTCCCCCGACCCCCCTGCGAAAGCGCCGGTGCGCAGATCAATCACCAAAGGCCAGTTGGAAAAGATCATCGGGTGTCCCGGCCGGATTGCGTGGACCATCACGAGGCTCGCCAGTGTCTCAGCCAGCGACTGCGCAAGAAAGCCTGCAAGGGTCGCGGGCGCGGTGGCGCCGGCTTGGGCCGCGGTGATGCAAGATACCGGGATGCCATGTTCGACGCAGGCATAAGTGACCTCCACAGCGTCCGCGCCGTAGCGCATAGGCGAGATCACCGGGCTGATATGGGCCTTGAGAAAGGGGCGCGCGGCAAAGGCGCCCGGGCCACCAGCGGCGATGTCGAGCATCTCCACGATCGGCGCCACGCTCTCTGCTACGGTGAAGGAGGTCGCCACGGGCTTTGTCGTGTTCTTGAGAAGGGCATAGACCGTGTTGATGTCGAGGTCGGTGAGGTCTTCGACATCCGTGGCAACACAGCACCGTGTGAACCAGCTGACATTCTCGAGCGTGTCCTGCAGCCGCGTGAAATCGTGCAGATCCTGCAGGGTCGCGGGCCGGTAGGTTTGATCATCGAGGTCGAGTGTCTGAACCGCCGCGCCGCCGGTGCCAAAGTGCACGCGATCCCCTCCTACATCGATGGATCTCGCCGGATCACGCCCGTGGAACGTGTAGCGTTTGGGCGTGGCCTCGATGGCTTCTTCTACCAACGCGCGCGGAAAGAAGACGCGTTCGTCCTGAGCGGTGGCGCCGGCGCGAACGAGATCGTCTGTGAGGCGCTCTGGCACCTCGCCCATCCCGAGCGCCCCTAAGAGCTCCAGCGCCGCCTCGTAGATCGCCGTACAATCCGCTTCACTCAGCGGGCGGTAGGCGCCGCCGCTCTGGCCGGGTGGACATGGATCAACCTCGGGGCCTGCCGCGCGCATCTTGAGGCGGGCTTGCCGACCGCCACGCTTTCGATCTTTCAGGGTCGTTTGCTCCATGCGCGCACTCCATCATGGGCCGCCTGCAAATGCCAATGCGAATGCGACCAGTGTGACGTGAACGGACATTTTGAGAGGTCGGGGGCGGGTTGACGACCACCCCGGGCGCGCCTATCCCACGCTCCAGCGCGGGTATGGTGAAAAGGTATCACGCGAGCTTCCCAAGCTTAAGTTACGGGTTCGATTCCCGTTACCCGCTCCAAAAGATCAGACACCCTCGACGATTGTGATGTTGGGAATACCGGCACTGAGACGGTGTTGCCGCGCGGCCTGGTATTCTTCGGAATGGTAGCAGGCGAGCGCCGTTTCCATGTCCGGAAACTCGATCACCACGTTGCGCGGATGATCGGCACCTTCGAGCGCCTCGTAGCGCCCACCGCGCGCCAGGATCTTGGCCCCGTACTTCTCAAAGGCGGGTGCCGTGCCTTGCGCATAGAGCGCGTAGGGCTCGGGGTCCGTGACGGTAACATGGGCGATCCAGTAGGCTTTGGGCATCTTTTTGAGGCTCTGATTTGGGGGCTGCCCGGGCCACGTGACCGGGGCAGCCAGTGGATTTAGTTGAGCGCGGCGTCCGTGATGGCCGACGTCCAGGCCCCTTCCGGCGCGGCCGTGATCACCGGATCAGAACCGCCTGCGAGCAGGGTGGCAACCGTGCGCTCGTAGTCCGCGGGATCGAGAGATCCGTCCGATCCTGCCGTGAGCTTCGCAATTTCGCCCATCATCCGCAGCTGATGCTCCTCGGTCTGTGCACCGGTTTCATCGTATTCCAGCACGATCATGGCTGCGTCTGCCGGGTTCTCTTCGGCCCATTTCCAGCCCTCCATGGAGGCCGCCACAAAGCGGGTCATCTTGTCGACGAAGGCCGGATCATCGAGATTGTCCTCGAGCACATAGATGCCGTCCTCGAGCGTGGCCACGCCCTGCTCCTCGTAGCGGAAGGTGACGAGCTCATCGGGGCTCACACCCGCATCGATCACCTGCCAGTACTCGTTGTAGGTCATCGTGGAGATGCAATCTGCCTGACGCTGCAGCAGCGGGTCGACGTTGAAGCCCTGCTTGAGCACCGTGACGCCATCGTCACCGCCATCCGTGGAGATACCCTCCTGGCTCATCCAGCTCAGGAACGGGTATTCGTTTCCGAAGAACCAGACACCGATCGTGCGCCCTTTGAAGTCCTGCGGACCGGTGATGCCCGTATCCTTCCAGCAGGTGAGCATGAGGCCCGAGCTCTTGAAGGGCTGGGCGATGTTGACGACGGGGAGCCCGCGCTCCCGCGCCGCAAGCGCTGACGGCATCCAGTTGAGCATGGCATCCGCGCCACCGCCCGCAAGCACCTGCGGCGGAGCTATGTCGGGCCCGCCGGGCAGGATCGTCACATCGAGGTCAGCGGCCTCATAGTATCCGTTTTCAAGGGCCACGTAGTAGCCCGCGAACTGCGCTTGGGTCACCCATTGAAGCTGCAGCGTCACCTCGTCTGCCGCCATTGCGCCCCCGGCTGTGAGCGCCAGTACGGACGCGGCAAGTGTACGTTTAAACATAGATTTCTCCTCTGTTAGCTTCTTTGTGACGGGTGCCAGAACGTCACCCGCTTCTCTATGAATGCGATAGCCCCGTAGAGCGCTGAGCCCGCCAGGGCGGCCACCGCAATTTCGGCCCAGACAAGGTCGATCGACAAGGATCCGACCCCCGTTGAGATACGAAAGCCCATCCCACGCGTGGGAGAGCCGAAATATTCAGCAACAATCGCCCCGATCAGCGCCAGTGTGGCTGCGATCTTGAGGCCGTTGAAGACGAATGGAAGGGCGGCAGGCAGGCGCAGCTTGATTAGAGTCTGGGCATAGCCCGCCGCATAGGTGCGCATGAGATCGCGGCTTTGCGCGTCCGTTTCGCGCAGGCCCTGCACGGTGTTCACGAGGATGGGGAAGAAGACCATCACCACGACGACGGCGGCCTTCGACTGCCAATCAAACCCGAACCAGCTCACGAGGATTGGCGCGATCCCCACGATCGGCAGCGCGGCCACGAAATTCCCGATGGGCAAGAGCCCCCGCGTCAGGAAGGCAGATCGATCAATGGCGATGGCCGTGAGGAACGCCGCCAGCGCCCCGATCACGTAGCCACGCAACGCGCCCTTCAGGACGGTCTGCTGAAAATCCTCCCAGAGGAGGCCCGTTGAGGCCGCAAAGGTCTCCGCCACACGCGTCGGCGCAGGCAGGATCACCGGCGAGACCTCGAAAGCACGAACCACCCCCTCCCACAGGACGAGGATGGTGAGGCCAAATATGACCGGCACCGCGATCCGCGCGGCGATGCTCGGCGCGAAACGCGAGCGTGCGATGGCGATGTTGAGCCCCCACGCCAAGACCCAGAAGATGAGCGCGCCCACAAACCAGATCATGGCTGCATCCCCATTTGGCGGAGCGTCACACGCTGCAGAATGTCGAGCGTTGTCACGAGGATCCCGGCAAGGACCGCCGCTGCAAAAAGCGCGGACCAGATCGCGAGCGGTGTCCCGAACTGATCCCCAATCAGGATACGCGCACCCAGCCCGCTGATGGCTCCGGTCGGCAATTCACCCACGATGGTGCCCACCAGTGCCGCCGCAATGCCAATCTTGAGCGATGTGAAGAGATAGGGGATGGAACTCGGCAGCCTGAGCTTGAGAAAGCTTTGCAGCCCCGTGGCGCTGTAGGTCTTCAGCAGGTCGAGCTGGGACAGGCTGGGCGCGCGAAGACCCGCCACCATGCCCACGAGCACCGGGAAGTAGCAGAGATAGGCCGATATGATCGCCTTCGGCACGCCACGGCCCTCGATCCCCACTTGGTTGGAGAGCACGATGATCATCGGTGCAAGCGCCACGATGGGCACGGTCTGCGAGATGATGGCCCAAGGCAGCAGGCTCATCTGTGCGACCCGGGAATAGACGATCGCGATCGCCCCCGCGATGCCCAGCGTGGTGCCCAGCAAGAACCCCCAGAGTGTGGAGCGCAATGTGATCCATCCGTGATAGATGAGAGAGCGCTTCGAAAAGGCGCGCCCGCGCTGCACCATGGCCCCGGTCGTCTTCCAAAGCTCCTGCCCCACTTGCGTTGGCGTGGGCAGGCGCGGCCGGTCGAGGCTGTAGCCCGCGGCAACATGGCTCGGGTTGTCGATCATGAGACGCCAGACGCTAACCTCGCGCCGCGGAAGCGCCCCTTCTGGCATCACCTCCGCCCCGCCACGCTCTGCCATGTCGAGCGCCACGCGAATGTTCATCGGTGCCACCGAGGCCCACCAGACACCCACGATGACGAGAAGCACGGTCAGGATCGGCAAAATACTCCTCATGGGCGCCACTCCATCCGCAACTCGGGCACGCCGTCGCCCCGCCCCTCTGCCTTCCGCTCTACAGTTACGAAGCCTTCACGATGGTAGAACCGATGCGCGGGCGTATTGGGCTCATGAGTCCAAAGTTGAAGGTAAGTGCGCCCCTCTTTCGCGGCATCAAGGAGCGCCTTGCCCGCACCAGATCCGGGCTCGGCGATGTAGAGCCCCGCGATCAGGCTTTCCTCTTCGTTGAGCGACAGGTAGCCAAAGACCGGATCGCCGATCACCCAGAAGGCCCGCTTTGGGATGCCCTCTTCAATCAGGCCCGTCAGCGTCTCGAGCGAAGGCTGCTCGGCCTCCATCCAGTCAAGCCCGTCGAGCCAGCCCCGCACGATAGCCGCGCAGGCCGATGCATCCGCTTGTGTGGCGCGACGGGGCACGGCGCTCATGGCCGCCTCCATTCATAGCGGATATCGGGCAGCCCTTCTTCGTTGTCGCCCTCTGTGCGAGCCACCTCAGAAAACCCTTCTCGCAGGTAAAAGCTCTGCGCACGTGTGTTGGCCACGAAAGTCCAAAGACGGAGCTCTGCTCTAAGGCATTTCGCATGATCAAGGAGCCGATGACCCAGCCCTGCGCCCGGCACGGCGGAGTAGAGTGCGGTGACGAAATGCGCCGGATCAAGCGCCATGAACGCTCTGGGCGGGTCCTCGACGACCCAGACTTCGCGCTCTGGAAACACCGTCTCTTTGTAGTGGCGCACGACGTCCTGCGCCGTGTGGATGCGCGTCATCCAGGCCGTGCTGTCGATCCAGTCATTGAGGATCTGCGCGCAGCCCTCTGCATCGCTCGGTGCCGCGCGACGGACCTCACTCATAGGAATGCCCGGCGCGAAGTCCCTCGCGCACCCGGTGCGCCACCTCGAGAAACTCAGTCGTGTCGCGGAGATCGAGCGGCCGCTCGGCTGGGAGAGGGCTTTCGATCACATCGGTCACACGCCCCGGCCGCGGCGACATCACGACGATCTTGGTCGACAGGTAAACAGCCTCCGGGATCGAATGGGTGACAAAGCCGATGGTCTTTTCCGTCTTGGCCCAGAGCGCCAGAAGCTGCTCATTGAGGTGGTCACGCACGATCTCGTCGAGTGCGCCAAAGGGCTCGTCCATCAGCAGGAGGTCAGCGTCGAAAGCCAGCGCCCGTGCGATGGAGGCGCGCTGCTGCATCCCCCCCGACAGTTGCCAAGGGTATTTCTTTTCAAACCCAGCAAGATCAACGAGTTCAAGCGTGTTCTTCACGCGATCCGCCTGAGCGGCTTTGTCATATCCCATAATCTCGAGCGGCAGCCTGATGTTGCCGCCGATTGTGCGCCAAGGGTAAAGACCCGCCGCCTGGAAGACGTAGCCGTAGGCGCGCGCGACCCGTGCTTCCTCGGGGCTCACACCATTGACCGTGATCGTGCCCGCCGTCGGCTGTTCGAGATCTGCGATCACGCGCAGAAACGTCGTCTTCCCGCAGCCCGATGGGCCGATAAAGCTCACGAAGTCGCCCTTTTGGATGTCGAGCGAAACATCGCTCAGCGCATGCACCGGGCCATCATTGGTTTCGAAGGTAAGCGATAGGTTCTTGGCGGAAATCACGGCCGTCATGCCGGCTCCTTGATCGCATCAAGGGCGGTTTCAATTTGAGCGACTACCGCGTTTGAAAGCGGCTGTAGCGGCAGCGGCAACGGCGCAGAGCCAAGCCCCAGAAGCTCCAGCATATGCGGCACGACGCGGATAGACCCATGGGTGTTGAAGAGATCCCAAATCGGCTTGAGCCTGTCATGGGCCTGCGCCACATCCCCGCCTCGCGCGGCCCAGATCGCCAGACACGCTTCTGGCAGCGTACCCGCAAGCACCGAATACCACGCATCCGCCCCACCAGAGAGGGGGCCGTCAATCAACGCGTCCCCCGAATAACCGAGGACAAAGCCCGCGGGCGTCACAGCCCGCAAACGCGTGATCTGCTCGGCCGCACCCGTCTTCGGCGCCGGGTTTTTCACAGCTGCCACGCTCTCCCACGTGGCAAGCTGGGCCACGAGCGCCTCGCTCATGGTAAAATGCGTGGTGCTCGGGTTGTTGTAGAGACAAATCGGCAAACGGCTCACGGACGCCGCGCTCTCCACCAGGGAGATGAAATCCTCGTCTGTGAGCGGCAGGTAGGATGCGGGCGCCAAAAGGGCGGCCGACGCCCCTGCAGCCTCTGCCGCCTGCATATGGGCCATGACATCGGTTGTCCTCAACGCGCCAATCCCTGCAAGCACTGGCGTGTCACCCGCCGCCTCAACCGCCGCAGCGATGGCACGCGCCCGCTCGGACGCGGACAGATACATGTAGCTGCCTGTCGAACCGAGAACTCCAATAGAGGCGACACCGCACCCCGAAAGGCGCGCCACGAGCCGACCGAGGTGGTCCGTGTCCACTACGCCGTCGGCATCCATGGGCGTCAGTGTAAAAGCCGATAGTCCCGCGAGCATTACACCCCCGTCGCCGGGATGCCGGAGCGCTGCACCGGCGTCGGTGCGGTCAGCTCTTTCCATTGGCTCAGCGCCCGGTTCACGGTGCCGTTCGGATCGCGCGCCACGAACTTGCCATGCCCCTCCTGCGTGCGGATCTCGCCATCATGGACCGCCAAGTGGCCGCGCGTGAGCGTGAACCGCGGCAGACCCTTCACGTGGTGGCCCTCAAAGACG
Organism: Pseudomonadota bacterium; assembly: GCA_039822945.1. GTDB lineage: Bacteria > Pseudomonadota > Alphaproteobacteria > Rhodobacterales > Rhodobacteraceae > Shimia_B. The sequence continues at coordinate 379 of JBCBME010000015.1, read as the reverse complement.
TTGTAGTCGATCGCCGATTGCTGCGTGTCCGCGCCGATCGTCTTTTCCTTTTCAGGATCCCAGACCACGAGATCCGCATCAGCTCCAACAAGAACCGCACCCTTTTTCGGATAACAATTCAGGATTTTGGCGATGTTTGTTGAAGTCACCGCCACGAACTCATTGGGCGTCAGTCGGCCCGTGGCGACGCCGTGGGTCCAAAGCATGGGGAGCCGGTCTTCGAGCCCGCCCGTGCCGTTGGGGATCTTCGAGAAGTCGCCCACGCCGGTCCGCTTCTGCTCGGTCGTGAAGGCGCAGTGATCTGTCGCCACAACGCTGAGCGAGCCGGACATCAGACCAGCCCAAAGGCTATCCTGATGCTTCTTGTTGCGGAAAGGTG
>JBCBME010000014.1:0-17193 GCA_039822945.1 Pseudomonadota bacterium | reverse complement strand
CGATCTTCTGGCTCGACGCTGCGCGCGCGCATGACGCCGAGCTCATCGAGAAGGTGAAGCCTCTCCTCGAAGCGGCTGGTGTTGCAGATAAATTCGCGATCATGGCGCCGCGCGAAGCGACGCGTCTGAGCCTTGAGACTATCACCAAGGGTGCCGACTCCATCGCGATCACGGGCAACGTGCTCCGCGATTATCTCACCGACCTCTTCCCGATCCTCGAGCTCGGGACCTCGGCAAAGATGCTTTCCATCGTCAAGCTCATGCAGGGCGGTGGCCTCTTTGAGACAGGCGCGGGCGGCTCTGCACCCAAGCACGTGCAGCAGCTAGTGGAAGAAAACCATCTCCGCTGGGACAGCCTCGGCGAGTTTTGCGCGCTGGGAGAAAGCTTTGACTTTCTCGCCACGGCCACCGGCAACGCGAAGGCGGCAGCTCTGGCCAAGGGTGTGGAGGCCGCGACGCAGGGCATCCTCGACCACGAGCGCTCCCCGGGCCGCAAGGTGGGTCAGCCCGACAACCGCGACAGCCACTACTGGTTTGCGCGCTACTGGGCTGAAGCTTTGGCCGATGGTGAGCTGAGTGATCACTTCAAGCCCGTGGCAGAAGCTCTTGCGTCTAATGAGGAAAAGATCGTCGGTGAACTCGCTTCTGTGCGGGGGAAGCCCGCCGATATCGGCGGCTACTACAAGGCCGATCCGGAGAAACTCGCAGCCGTCATGCGCCCCTCCGCGACGCTCAACGCGATCTTTGGCTAAAGACACCGCCCGGTGGAAACACCGGGCAGCGCCCGACCCTCCCCCCGGGAGGGCGCTACACGCCCACCCAGGGTCAGGCGCTGCCCTGGAGCGCACGTGAACCACAGGCAGGAAGCAAGCGATGACCAAGATCAAAGTCGATAACCCCATCGTCGAGATGGACGGTGACGAGATGACCCGCATCATGTGGGCCTTCATCAAGGACAAGCTCATCCTGCCCTATCTCGACATCGACTTACTTTACTACGATCTGGGCATCGAGGCGCGCGACGCATCGCGCGACCAGATCACCATCGACGCCGCCGAAAAGACCAAGGAGGTGGGCGTCGCCGTCAAATGCGCCACCATCACCCCCGACGAAGCCCGCGTTGAGGAATTCGGCCTCAAGGAGATGTGGAAGAGCCCCAACGGCACGATCCGCAACATCCTGGGCGGCGTGATCTTCCGCCAACCGATTATCTGCAAAAACGTCCCCCGTCTCGTCCCGGGCTGGACGAAGCCCATCGTGGTTGGGCGCCACGCCTATGGCGACCAGTACAAAGCCACCGATTTCCGCTTTCCGGGGAAGGGCAAAATCACGATCAAGTTCGAGGGCGACGACGGCACCATCATCGAGCGGGAGGTGTTTGACGCCCCCGGCGCTGGCGTCTCCGTCTCGATGTATAACCTCGATGAGAGCATTCGCGATTTCGCGCGCGCCTCGCTCAACTACGCCGCCAATCTCGGCTGGCCTTGCTACCTGTCCACCAAGAACACGATCATGAAGGCCTATGACGGCCGCTTCAAAGATATCTTCGAGGAGGTGTTTGAAGCCGAGTTCAAAGAGGTCTTTGACGAGAAAGGCATCTGGTACGAGCACCGCCTGATCGACGACATGGTGGCCTCTTCTCTCAAGTGGTCGGGCGGCTATGTCTGGGCCTGCAAGAACTACGACGGCGACGTGCAGTCTGACACCGTGGCTCAGGGCTTTGGCTCCCTTGGCCTCATGACCTCCCAGCTGATGACACCGGACGGCAAGATCGTGGAGGCCGAGGCCGCCCACGGCACCGTCACGCGCCACTATCGCCAACACCAGGCTGGTGAAGCCACGAGCACGAATTCCATTGCAAGTATCTATGCTTGGACGGGAGCACTCAAGCATCGCGCGAAGCTCGATTCCAACGATGCGCTTGCATCATTCGCTGAGACGCTCGAGCGCGTCATCGTGGAAACGGTGGAGAGCGGGTCCATGACAAAGGACCTCGCGCTGCTCGTCGGGCCCAATCAGGGCTGGCTCACCACGATGGGGTTTCTCGAAAAGATCGATGAGAACCTGAACGCCGCGCTTGCAGGTTGAGCACGATCCGCCACACTGCCCCTCGGATTTGATCATGAGGGATTATTGATATGTTCCAGCGCCTCCTTGCAGCTCTCACCTGCCTGGTGGTCACCGCCCCGGCCATGGCAGACACCTGGACAAGCACGACGGTAGGGCGCTCCGACCGCGCATTCTACGCCACAAGTGTCGATGGAATGACGTTACAGCTCGGCTGCTTTTCGCAGGATCGCGGGCTGGCATTCCTGCTGACCGGGGGCGAGACCCCACTGCCTGAGGTCAGCGACCTCATGATCTGGATCGCTTTGCCCGACGGCCGCACGGGGCGCTATCCGATGGATCGTGTGGATTACCTAGGCGGGGCCGAGAATGCGTTGATTGGCACGCTTCTTCTTGGTCAACAGGGCATGGACTTCTTTGCTGCCGGTGCCTCGATCAGCATCGACGGACCACCGGGCCAAGAGATCTTTCGCGCAGGCATGACAGGCACATCTGCCGCCCGGCGGGACTTCGCCCGCATTTGCGGGCTTTGAGCGCAGCGGGCCGCGAGCCCGAGTATTCATTTTGAAATGCGCCAGTATTGGCGTATGCCTTCGGCTTGATAGCGGAGGCACGCGCCAATGTCCGATACTGTCACCACCGTAAAGCCCAAGACGAAAGCCAAGACCGAGCGCCCGCCGCTTTACAAGGTCATTCTGCTCAACGACGATTTCACGCCGCGCAGCTTTGTCACAAAGGTGCTCATGGGCGTCTTTCGCATGACCGAGGGCGAGGCGGAGGTCGTGATGCTGGCCGCGCACATGAAGGGCAGCTGTGTTGTGGCGGTCTTTACCCGCGAGGTGGCCGAGACCAAGGCCCAGCTCGGCACCGATGCGGGCGCGCGGCTGGGCTACCCCCTCACCTTCACGACGGAGCGTGAGACCTAAGGCACGCTTGCCTTTGCCGCGCTGCAGCGTACTCTCTGTCCATGCCAGCTCCAATGACAATCGATCTCGATGCCGTCGCCCATACGCCCCTGGAAGACGCACAAGGCCTCACCGTGGGGTGTTTTCTCACCTCGCTCGGCCTCGTCTTTCTCACACATCTTGGCTTCCTGACCGGGCAAACTGCGGGCGTTGCGCTCTTGATCGCCTATCCCAACGACTGGAGCTTCGGTTTGGTGTTCTTCCTCGTGAACATCCCCTTCTACATCTTTGCCTATATCCGGCTCGGCCTCGAATTCACGATCAAGAGCATCATCTGCGTGACGGCTGTCTCCGTACTGTCGGATTACATGCCGCTCTTCATCACCTTTGAACGGCTTGATCCGGTGGTGGGCACACTCGTCTTCGGCGTGACCGTGGGGTTCGGGCTTTTGGCCTGTTTTCGGCACAATGGATCCCTCGGTGGCCTCGGCGTCGTGGCGCTCATCATCCAGGATAAGACAGGCTTCCGCGCCGGCTGGGTACAGCTCATCGTGGATGGCGCGATCTTCGCGGCGGCGATTTTCCTGTTCCCGGCCACGGTCGTGGCCTATTCGTTGCTGGGAGCGGTGGTGCTCAACGGCGTGATCGTCTTCAATCACCGGCGCGACCGCTACGTTGCGAGCTAGAACATGCCCACGGCCTATTACTACCTGATTGTCGCGATCATCTTTGAGACGGTGGGCACGAGCGCCCTGCAGGCCTCGCAGCAGTTTACGCGCCTTGGGCCTTCGATCATCGTCGTCATCGCCTACGGTGTCAGCTTTTTCCTGCTGGCGCTTTCGCTTAGGACGATCCCCGTGGGCATCGCTTACGCGATCTGGAGCGCGCTCGGCATCGTCATGATCGCGGCCATCGGCTTTGTCGTCTTCGGGCAAAAGCTCGACATGGCGGCCATCATCGGGCTTGGCATGATCATCGGCGGCGTCGCGACGATCCACATCTTTTCGAACTCGGTAAATCACTGATGGATCCATCCTTTTGGCACGAACGGTGGGAAACGGGGCGCATCGCCTTCCATGAAGGTGCGCCCAATGCGCTTCTGACAAAGCACTGGCCGAGGCTCGGCTTCGGGCGGCGGGTCTTTGTCCCACTTTGCGGCAAGGCGGTGGATCTGGCCTGGCTCGCTGCAGAGGGCAATGAGGTGGTGGGCGCCGAGCTCGACGCCACCGCCGTCCGCGCCTTCTTCGAGGAACACGGGCTCACGCCAGAAATCGCAGATGAGGGCCCCCTCACCCGCTACAGCGCGCCCAACCTGACGATCTACCAGGGGGACATCTTCGATCTCCACCAGGACACACTGGGTGAGATCGATGCCACCTTCGACCGTGCGGCCCTCGTGGCACTACCGCCAGCGATGCGCATCCGCTACGCCCAGCATCTCATGGCGATCACAGGCAGCGCCCCGCAAGTCCTCATCACCTTCGAATACGACAATCCGGCCATGCAGGGCCCACCCCACAGTGTACCGCCCAGCGAGGTCCGCACCCACTACGCCGCCTCCTACGCCGTCACAGAACTTGAGCGGACGCCCATCACCGGCCCCCTCCTCAACCGCACGACCGGCAGCGAAACGATCTATCACCTCGCCCCCTGACTTCACCTGTCCGCAAATACTTCGGTGGGGCAAGGGAGGCAGCGCCTCCCAAACGCCGCGCAGCGGCGCCCCCTTCAAAAAGAAATAGGCCGGGGTCTCCCCCGGCCAGTTTCGCCTCTCAGGCTCCTATAATTTACCGCTCGGTGATTTTCTGCCTGCGGCCTGAGCTGCGTCAGGGGCGAGCGCACCCGCCCCGGATCTCTGTGTGTTTCGGCGGGAGCCTGACCGAAGCCCGGCCCCCTAGCGCCCCAGGTGAGGGGTGCCTGTTCCCTTAGCTGCAGCCCGATGTTGCGCCGCAGGTGTTGCACTTCATGCAGGTGCCGTTGCGCACCAGCGTGTAGTTTCCGCACTCGCCGCAGGGGTCACCCTCGTAGCCCTGCATCTTGGCCTTGGCGGCCGCATCCATCACGGGCGTCTCGTGGAGCGTGGTGGTGCGGCCCTCGGGCGCGGTGTTGATGATCGCTTCAGGCACCAGCGTCTGGAGCGCCGTCTGCGGATCGACAGACCCATCGAGCGCCGTGGCCCCGGCGCCGCCCTGATAGACGACGAATTCCTGCGGGACGCGGTTGCGGTGGTACCCGGTGGACACCATCTGCTTGAGGACTTCGACACCCTTGAGAGCGCCCGCCTCAGACGGGGATTTCACGTTGGAGACCCCCTCTTCCTCGCCGCGGCCCACATCGTCAAACGTCGCACCCTCGGGCTTCACATGGGCCAGCTCGGTGCGGTCGAGATAGCTCACCGCCAGCTCGCGGAAGATGTAGTCGAGGATCGAGGTCGCATTCTTGATGCTGTCGTTTCCCTGCACCATCCCGGCGGGCTCGAACTTGGTGAAGGTGAAGAAGTCCACGTATTCCTCAAGGGGCACACCGTATTGGAGACCCACGGAGACGGCGATGGCGAAGTTGTTCATCATCGCGCGGAAGCCCGCCCCCTCCTTGTGGAGGTCGATGAAGATCTCGCCCAGTTTGCCGTTCTCGTACTCACCCGTGCGCAGGAACACCTTGTGCCCGCCTACGATGGCCTTTTGCGTGTAGCCGCGACGGCGATGGGGCAGCTTCTCCCGCTCCGCCTTCACGATCTCCTTGATGACTACCTTCTCCACGATCTTCTCGGCAAGAACGGCTGCCTTCTCCGGGTTCGACCCGCTCTCGAGGATCTCTGCGGCCTCGTCGTCGTCCTCCACGAGGGCGGCGGCGAGGGGCTGGCTGAGCTTGGAGCCATCACGGTAGATCGCGTTGGCCTTCACCCCCATCTTCCAGGAGCGCTCATAGCTCTCCTGCACCTCTTCGATGGTGGCATCGTTGGGCATGTTGATCGTCTTCGAGATCGCGCCCGAGATGAAGGACTGCGCGGCGGCCATCATGTCGATGTGGCTGTTCACGGAGAGGAAGCGCTTGCCCTTCTTGCCGCAGGGGTTCGCGCAGTCGAAGACCTCGAGATGCTCTTCTTTGAGGAAGGGCGCACCCTCGAGCGTCATCGTCCCGCAGACATGGTCGTTCGCGGCCTCGATATCGGCCTTCTTGAAGCCGAGATGCACGAGGAGGTCGAAGGACGGATCCGAGAGCTTCTCAGACGGAATGCCGAGGACATCCGTGCAGAACTCCGCACCAAGCGTCCACTGGTTGAAGACAAAGCGGATGTCGAAAGCCGATGGCAGCGCCGCCTCGATCTTGTCGATCTCCGCCTGACCAAAGCCGTGCCCGATGAGCGCGGTGTGGTTGATGCCGGGCGCATTCCCGAGGGAGCCATGGCCCACCGCGTAAGAGATGATCTCGCCGATCTCGCTCTCGCGGTAGCCGAGTTTGGCAAGCGCCGCGGGAACAGAGCGGTTGATGATCTTGAAGTAGCCGCCACCGGCGAGCTTTTTGAACTTCACGAGGGCGAAGTCCGGCTCGATGCCCGTGGTGTCGCAGTCCATGACGAGGCCGATGGTGCCCGTGGGTGCCACAACGGTGGCCTGCGCGTTGCGGTAGCCGTGCTGACGGCCAAGCTCGAGCGCCTGGTCCCAAGCTTCCATGGCGATCTTCGGCAGACGCTCGTCGGGGCAGGACCCGTGATCGAGCGGTACGGGCGTCACGTTGACGGCCTCGTAGCCGTCCGCCTTGCCGTAGGCAGCGTTGCGGTGGTTGGCGATGACGCGGAGCATGTGCTCCTTGTTCTTCTCATAGCCCGCAAAGGCACCGAGCTCACCGGCCACCTCGGCGGAGGTCGCGTAGGACACGCCCGTCATGATCGCGGTGAGCGCCCCGCAGATGGCGCGGCCCTCAGCGGAGTCGTAGCCATAGCCCATGTTCATGAGGAGGCCGCCGATATTGGCGTAGCCGAGGCCCAGCGTCCGGAAGTCGTAGGAGCGCTGCGCGATCTCCTTCGACGGGAACTGCGCCATCATGACGGAAACCTCGAGCGTCAGCGTCCAGAGGCGCGTGGCGTGCATGTACTCTTCGACCTGGAACTCGCCGTCCTTGTAGAACGTCAGCAGGTTCATCGAGGCAAGGTTACACGCCGTATCATCGAGAAACATGTATTCCGAACACGGGTTCGAGCCGCGGATCTCACCGTCTTCCGGGCAGGTGTGCCAGGCGTTGACGGTGTCGTGGTACTGGATGCCCGGGTCGGCACAGGCCCAGGCCGCGTGGCCCACCTGCTCCCAGAGATCGCGCGCCTTCAGCGTCTTCGAGACCTTGCCATCCTTGCGGTTGATCAGCTCCCAGTCGGCGTCCTTTTCGACGGCGTAGAGGAAGGCATCGGTCACGCGGATTGAGTTGTTGGAGTTCTGGCCGGAGACGGAGTTGTAGGCCTCAGAGTCCCAATCGGTGTCGTAGGTCGGGAACTCGATGGAGGTGTGACCCTGCCGTGCGTAATCCAGCACGCGCTTCACGTAGGTCTCGGGGATCGCCACCTTCTTTGCGTCGCGAACTGCGTCGCCCAAGCTCTTGTTTTTCTTGGGGTCGTAGGCATCAGCCTCCGCGCCATCCCACTGGCCGATGGCCGCAAAGATCGCGTTGAGCTTTTGCTCGTGCATCTTGGAGCCGGCGACGATAGAGGCCACCTTTTGCTCTTCGATGACCTTCCAGTTGATGAAGTCTTCGATATCGGGGTGATCGGCGTCGCAGATCACCATCTTTGCTGCTCGACGGGTTGTCCCGCCTGATTTGATCGCACCGGCGGCGCGGTCTCCGATCTTGAGGAAGCCCATGAGGCCCGACGACTTGCCGCCGCCGGAGAGGCTCTCGCCTTCGCCGCGGAGCGCGGAAAAGTTGGTGCCCGTGCCGGAGCCGTACTTGAAGAGGCGCGCCTCGCGGACCCAGAGATCCATGATGCCCCCGTCATTCACGAGGTCATCTGCCACGGACTGGATGAAGCAGGCATGGGGCTGCGGGTGCTCGTAGGCCGACTTCGACTTTGTCAGTTTGCCGGTGAAGGGATCCACGTACATGTGGCCCTGGCTCGGGCCGTCGATGCCGTAGGCCCAGTGCAGACCGGTGTTGAACCACTGGGGCGAGTTCGGTGCGGCGCGCTGGGTCGCCAGCATGTGGCGCATCTCATCGTAGTAGGCGCGCGCATCATCTTCGGTGGTGAAGTAGCCGCCCTTCCAGCCCCAGTAGCACCATGCGCCTGCAAGGCGGTCAAACACCTGCTTGGCGGAGGTCTCACCGCCGAATTCGGCATCTGCCGCGGGCACGTGGCGCCACAAGAACTCGGGCACGCCCTTTTCCTTAACTGGCTTCAGGGCCGACGGAACGCCTGCCTTGCGGAAGTATTTTTGTGCGATGACGTCAGAAGCCACTTGGCTCCATTCGCCAGGCACTTCGATGTCTTTTGCCTGAAACACTATCGTCCCGTCCGGGTTACGGATCTCGGAGGTCGTGGTGGTAAACGGCACGCCCGCATACGCATCTTCACCGCGGGTCGTGAAAGAACGTTCAATTTTCATTGTCTGCCTCGTCCTGTCGGCCTTACGGCCCGTTCCATCCCATGCCAGTGTGGAGACGAGGCTCTGCGGCGCTGAAACGCGTTCAGCGGTCGTGAGCATATCGTTGTACCTGTCCCCACCGGCGCTTCACTATATGTTGTGTATTCGCGCCCGGCCTACACAACCTGACGTATATCGCGCCCGACCGTCAATCAGGTTTTTGGCACTTTTTCAGCATTTCTTTCCTTGACAGGGCACCACATCTTGTGGCCCGGCACAGCACCCACACACAATATGCAGATGTTCTACTTGCAGTTTGCGAGCCAAGTACTTGTTGTGTCGTGCTTTCTTGCTTTGACCCCCAACCCGGCGCATATGTATGGGGATGACTCAGCCGCACCGCAGCATGCTCCGCACGGCACAATTCGCCGCAATTGCCGCCCTTTTGGGCTGCGCACCCGTGATCGAACAATCACAGGGCGACGGGCCCGGACGCCAATCGGCCTTCTTCGAAAGCTTCCCAACGCTTCTTTTTGCGTCAATCGCCAGCCGCTGCCAGGCCGACACGGACCGACTCACCCGGCCGTCGCAGTCGGAGCTGATTTGCGAGTCGCTGCCCACGCCCGAAGCGGCAGCCGCGCTCATTCTCGAATTCGACGGAGATGTGGAGGAATTGCCCGTGCTCGTCACCACCCTCTCCGCTGAGGAAGAGGCCGGCGGCTTCGCGGTCACGACCGAATACTACTATCTCGTGCCCCAGCGCAGTGGCGAGGTGGCCGAGATCCGCTTTGCCGAGCCGCGCGTGCAGCGAACCATTCGGCGCGCGCTTTCCGCTGCAGGCGGTGTCATTCGCTGAGAAAGTTGGTCGGGGCGGCGAGATTCGAACTCACGACCCCCTGTACCCAAAACAGGTGCGCTACCAGGCTGCGCCACACCCCGACCGTGCCGAGGCTCTTACGCCCCTGCGCGGCGCTTGAAAAGCACCATTCTCAGTCAACTGTCGCAAGGAAATGCGGCAATGTCCTGCGGCACGGACGGATGCTGGATCACCGCCCCCACCTCGAGCCCCAGTAATCGTGACAGCCCGCCGTTGATCTCCAGCACGAACTGGATGTCGTCGCCCCCAGGGATGGCCGTCCGATCCAGAGGAACGGCGTTTTCGTGGATGCGCGCCACCGTCCCGTCACCCTCGATAAAAAGCATGTCGAGCGGGATGAGCGTATTTTCCATCCAAAACGACACGGGCTGCGGGGCGTCATAAACAAAGAGCATCCCTGCGCTCACGGGCATCTCTTCGACAAACATCAGGCCCTGCGCGCGCTCGCGGTCATCATCGGCCACGTCGACGCGAAAACGCGCCTCACTGTCACTGTCTTTGATGATGAGCGTGTTTTCACTGCAGGCCGCCAGCGCGGCCTCAGGGATCAGCGCGAGAGCGCAGATTCCCAGGAGCTGACCGAGGCGGCCATGAGGCCACGCTTTCCTTCGACGACGCGCATGCATATCGCTTCTCCCGGCTGCAGGTCTGCAAGGCCCGAACTGCGCAACACTTCGATATGGATAAAGACGTCGTCCTCGCTCCCGAACGCGTTGGCAAAGCCAAAGCCCTTGGCCTTATCAAACCATTTCACCCGCGCGGGCTCCACCGCCAATTCGCCGAGCGCTTCGGGAGAGAGCTCGTTGAAATCATCGAGCGAGCTGAGCGGTGTCACGGTCGGTGCGGCGATCGAGACGACTTCGGCGGCTTGTACGCCGCGCGCCGTGATCTGGGTGATCACCTCGATCCGCACGCCATCGGCCACGGAGGATTGTCCGTAATTGCGCAGCACGTTCGCGTGGAGAAGGATGTCCTGACCGCCAGTATCCGCCACGATGAACCCGAACCCTTTGGCCGGATCGAACCACTTTACCGTCCCTGCGATGTGTTGGCTTTGCTGCTCTTTGGCTTGCGCTTCACCCATGGCCTCGCCCCCGACTGCCCTCGTTCTTATTGTTGGGGTATTTAAATCACCCTGAAGCTAAGTCACGCAAGCCCTTAAAAGCGCACCGTTTCACAAAGGTTCTGTTCACGTGACGTGAATTTAAGGGTGGAGTCTGGTGATGTTCCACGGCGCGCCGGGTGCCTCGCGTACCCAACGAAAACGGTCGTGCAGGCGGAAGGCACCGTCGGCCCAAAACTCCATCTCGTAGGGCACGATGCGAAAGCCACCCCAATGCGCGGGGCGCTCGGGCGTGTCGCCGAGCTCTTCTTCCAACTGCGCAACGCGGGCCTCGAGATCGGCACGTTTGGCCAGCGGCCGTGACTGCAGGGATGCATGCGCCCCGATCCGCGAGCCAAGCGCGCGTGAATTATAGTAGGCATCCGCCGCAGCGCCGTCTTCGCGCGTGACCGTGCCCCGAACCCGCACCTGACGCCCAAGTGTCTTCCAATGCAGCACGAAGGCCGCGTGCCCGGAGGCCGCAATCTCCTGCCCCTTCGCGCTGTCGTAATTGGTGTAAAAAACGAACGCGGCGTCTTCGATGTCCTTGAGGAGCACGGTGCGCACATTGGGTCGCCCCGCAGCGTCCACGGTGGCGAGCTGCATCGCGTTGGGATCGTTGACTTCCTGCGCCTCGGCTTCCGCCATCCACGCGCGTGTCAGGGCAAAGGGATCGTCGCCTGCAAATATACCGGTCCGGTCGTCCATCTCTCTCTCGCTTGTCGAGCCTAGGGCTTTGGCCTACACCGCCCGAAATCGACGCCGTTCGGGGGAAAGTCAATGGAGCTGATGGCAGGGAAGCGCGGCCTGATCATGGGCCTCGCCAATGACAAGTCCATCGCCTGGGGGATCGCGCAGGCTCTCCATGGCGCGGGCGCAGAGATCGCGCTCAGCTACCATGGCGCGGCTATGGAAAAGCGCGTGGGCCCGCTGGGTCTGACTCTCGGCAGCCCGCTTGTGGTGGAGTGCGATGTCTCTGATCCCGCCTCCGTCGATGCCTGCATGGACCAGATTGCAAAGCTCTGGGATGGGATTGACTTCCTCGTCCATGCCATTGGATTTTCTGATAAATCGGAGCTCCGCGGTCGCTACCTCGAGACGTCGCGCGACAACTTTTTGAACACCATGGATGTGAGCGTTTACTCGTTCACGAGCGTGCTTCAGCGCGCAGAGCGGCTCATGAACCCCGGCGCGGCGGCGCTCACGCTGAGCTACTACGGCGCCGAAAAGGTGATGCCCAATTACAATGTCATGGGCGTTGCCAAGGCCGCGCTTGAGGCCTCGGTGATGTATCTCGCTGCAGATCTCGGCCCCAAGGGCGTGCGCGTCAATGCCATCAGCGCGGGCACGATCAAAACGCTCGCGGCCTCGGGCATCGGCGATTTCCGCACCATCATGAATTACAACGAGGCGAGCGCACCGCTCCGACGCACCGTGACGCAGGACGAGGTGGGGCGCTCCGCGCTTTATCTCCTCTCGGATCTCGGCAGCGCCGTGACCGGCGAAGTGCTGCATGTCGATGCCGGCTTTCACGTGGTCGGCATGAAACCCATCGAAAAAGACTAGGAAGGATCCCGCCACCATGACCGACCGCGACCGTCTTCCCCATGAAAAGGGCTTTCACGTCAGCTGGGACCAGATCCACCGAGACAGCCGCGCGCTGGCGTGGCGGCTCGATGGGCGCGGGCCCGATGATGGCGGATGGCGGGCCATCGTGGCCATCACGCGCGGCGGCATGGCACCGGCGATGATCATCGCCCGCGAACTGGGCGTGCGGAAAGTCGACACGATCAGCGTCAAAAGCTACGACCATCAGCAGCGCTCCGAGGCGCAGGTGCTCAAGGCCCCAGACGTCGAGATGATGGGCGACGGGACTGGTATCCTCGTGATCGACGACCTCGTGGACACGGGCAAAACGCTGGAGCTTTGCCGCCAGCATTACCCCAACGCGCATTACGCCACCGTCTATGCCAAGCCCAAGGGCGAGCCGCTCGTCGACACCTTCATCACCGGTGTGAGCCAGGACACGTGGATCTTTTTCCCATGGGATATGGCGCTCCAATACGTTGAGCCTTACCGCGGGCGCGAGTGATGAGCCGCACCTCTGCCACCTTTGCCCCACCCGTCATGGAGGCCCGCCGCTGGTTGGCCGATGTGGAGTTTTCGCCGGAGCGTCCGCTCATCAATGTGAGCCAGGCCGCGCCTGTCGAGCCGCCACACCCGGATCTGCGCGCCGCCATGGCCGCAGCACTCGAAGACACCGCGACCCATCTCTACGGGCCCGTTCTCGGGATGCCCGGCCTGCGCGCAGAGCTCGCTGAGCAGTGGAGCGCGTCTTATGGCGGGCGCATCGTCCCCGAACAGGTGGCCATCACCTCCGGCTGCAATCAGGCGTTTTCGGCGGCGATCTCAACGCTCTGCGATGAGGGCGACGACGTGATCTTGCCCACGCCCTACTACTTCAACCACCGGATGTGGCTCGACATGGCGGGTGTGCGCACGGTGCCCCTGCCCTGCGGTCCGGGCCTTTTGCCGGCGGCAGAAGACGCCGCCGCCCTCATCACACCGCAAACGCGGGCCATTGCGCTGGTGAGCCCCAACAACCCCACGGGCGTCGAATATCCGCCCGAAACGCTCGAAGCGTTTTACGCCCTTTGCGAGGCGCACGGGATCGCGCTCATCCTCGATGAGACGTACCGCGACTTTCATTCCGCTCCCGGGGCGCCGCACGGGCTCTTCCGGCATGAGGCGTGGCCTGACACGTTCATCCATCTCTATTCCTTCTCGAAGGCCTACCGGCTCACCGGGCATCGCGTTGGCGCGATCATGACATCTGAGGCGCGCATGGCGGAGGTGGAGAAATTCCTCGACACGGTCTCGGTCTGCCCTTCCCAGCTTGGCCAGCGCGCCGCGCTTTGGGGGATGCAGCATCTGGGTCAGTGGCTCGCCGGGGAACGCGACGAGATCCTCGCGCGCCGCGCCGCCATCGAGACGGGCTTTCCGCGCCTCGCGGCCCGGGGGTGGGAGCTCCTCGGCGCTGGGGCCTACTTTGCCTATGTCCGCTTTCCGCATGAGATGCGCTCGGACGCTTTCGCGCAGATGCTCGTGGAGAAGGCCGCGATCCTCTGCCTGCCGGGTACGATGTTTGAGCCCGGTGGCTACGGCGCGCGCGAGCTGCGCATCGCCTACGCCAACATCGATGTGGCGGGCGTGGAAGAGCTCTTCGACAGGCTCCTTGAGATCACGCCAGAGTAGCTTGTGACCGCCCGCGGTGCGCGGTACATGCAAGCGCCGGTTTTGAGGAGAGCGGACATGGCGAAATCCGTCGGGAAACGAGCGCAGCGCGGGGCTGTCTGGTTTATCATTGCCCTGACAGGCGTTGGTCTTTTGAGCTTTGGCACGGGCAATTTCGGCGGCGGGGGCCAGACCATCGGCACCGTGGGCGAGAAACGCATCTCTGCGCAGACCTATTTCAGCGCACTTCAGAACGATTTGCGCACCTTCTCCCAGCAGACCGGGCGCAATCTGAGCTTCCCGGAGGCGCAGGCGATCGGGCTCCAGCAGGAGACGCTCTCACGGCTCGTCACGCAACGCGCGCTCGACAACGAGGCAGCTCAGCTCGGCCTTTCCGTCGGCGACGCGCAGGTGCGCCAGCAGATCCTGCAAAGCGGGTTTACCGGCCTCGACGGCCAGTTCGACCGCACGCTTTACGCCGACACGCTGCGCCGCAACGGCATGACCGAGGCCAGCTACGAGACCCAGATCCGCGAGGATCTCTCGCGCCAGATCCTGCAGATTGCCGTCATCGGGGGGATCACGCCGCCCGAGACCTTTACAGAGACGATCATCCAATTCGCCGCCGAAGAGCGCACCATCGCGTGGTCGCTCATGGACCAAAACGATCTCATCCGCCCGCTGCCCGAGCCCACTGATGCGGAGCTCACCGCCGAATACACCTCAAATCCCGACGCCTACACCTCGCCCGAGACGAAAGAGCTCACCTATGCGTGGCTCACGCCCAACATGATCCTCGACAGCGTGGAGGTGGATGAACAGGCGCTGCGCGATCTCTATGAGACACGGCGCGCGGAATTCGTGCAGCCCGAGCGGCGGCTTGTGGAGCGGCTCGTCTTTGGTGACCGCGCGCAGGCGGATGCAGCGCTCGCCCGCATCGCGGCGGGCGGATCGTTCGAGGAAGAAGTGACCGCCCGTGGTCTCGCGCTCTCAGACACAGATATGGGCGACGTCGTGCCCGATGATCTCGGCCCTGCTGCGGATGTCGTCTTTGGGGCTGAGGGGCTGAGCGTGGTTGGCCCCACGAACACCTCTCTCGGGCCCGCGATTTTCCGCATCAACGCGATCCTCCAAGCATCCGGGACGAGCTTTGAAGAGGCGCGAGACGTTCTGCAGGACGAGCTTGCTCGCGACCGCGCCGTGCGCGTGATCGCAGAGCAGTTCGAATTCCTCGAAAACGAGCTCGCAGGCGGTGCCACGCTCGAAGAAATCGCCGAGAGCTCTGACATGGAGCTGGGCACGCTGGGCTGGTTCCCGGGCATGTCGGAGGGTCCTGCCGCTTACAACGCGTTCCAAGAAGCGGCGAGCACGGTCAATGACGGTGATTTCCCCGAAATCGCAGAGCTCGATGACGGCGGGCTTTTCGCCCTGCGCCTCGACAGCATCACGGAGCCCGCGCTGCGCCCGCTTGAAGATGTCGTGGACGAAGTGCGCCTCGCCTGGGAGGCCGGTGCCGTCGTGGACGCGCTGACCGAGCTGGCTGAACGTCTGTCTCCGCAGATCGCGGCGGGGATGGATATGGCGGGCCTCGGGCTCTCCGCCTCCATCGAAGACGTCTCGCGCGGATCTTTCGTGCCGGGCGCGCCGTTCGGTTTCCTCGAGGCTGTCTTTGAGATGGACCCCGGCGAGGTTCGCGTCCTGCCGGGCACCGGCACCGTCGCGGTCGTGCGCCTTGATGAGATCAACGCGCCTGACCGGACCGATCCGAACACGGCGCAGCTCCTAGGGGCGATCTCCGCTCAGTACGGGCAAAGCTACGCGCAGGATCTCTACGCCACCTACGCGCAAGGCATCCTCGACCAGACGAGTGTGAACCTCGATCAGGGCCAGATCAACGGTATCCACGCTCAGATCCAATGACGATACTCATCCCGGAATACAGCGCCTTTGCAGCGGCTTACGAGGCGGGGCTCAATCAGGTGGTCTATGCCAGGCTGGCGGCAGACCTCGACACGCCCGTCTCGCTGATGCTCAAGCTCACAGCTGCCGAGACCGATAGCTTCGTACTTGAATCGGTCACAGGCGGTGAGGTGCGCGGGCGCTATTCCATGGTGGGGATGCGGCCCGACGTCGTGTGGGAGTGTCACGGGGAGCGTGCGCGCATCAACCGTGCGGCGCGCTATGATCCCGAAGCGTTCGAGCCCGTCGACGGGCACCCCCTCGACAGCCTCCGCGCGCTCATTACCGAGAGCCGGATCGATCTTCCCGCCGGGCTCCCCGCAGCCTCGGCCGGGCTCTTCGGCTTTCTGGGCTACGACATGATCCGCCTTGTGGAGCATCTGCCCAATGTGAACCCCGATCCGCTCGGCCTGCCGGATGCGCGCATGGCGCGGCCCTCCATCGTGGCCGTGCTCGACGGTGTGAAGGGCGATGTCATCATCGTTTCGCCCGCCTGGGTGGGGTCTGGGCTGTCGGCCAAGGCCGCCTATGCCCAAGCGGCAGAGCGCGTAATGGACGCGGTGCGTGCGCTCGAGCGGCCCGTCCCCGCGGCCCGCCGCGAGCTGGAGACAGGCGTCTCACCTGGCGTGCCGCAATCCAACTTCGAGAAGGCCGACTACCTGTCTGCTGTCGAGAGGGCCAAGGAGTACATCAAGGCGGGCGACATCTTTCAGGTCGTCCCCGCGCAGCGATGGGAGCAGGATTACCAGGCCGAGCCTTTCGCGTTTTATCGAGCCTTGAGAAGGACTAATCCTTCACCCTTCATGTTCTTCTTCAATTTCGGCGGCTTTCAGGTGGCGGGCGCCTCGCCCGAGATCCTGGTGCGCCTCATGGATGATGAAGTCACCATCCGTCCCATCGCAGGCACGCGCCCACGAGGGGCCACGCCCGCCGAGGACAAGGCGCTGGAGGAAGACCTCCTCGCAGATCCTAAGGAGCTCGCAGAGCATCTCATGCTTCTTGATCTCGGGCGCAACGATGTGGGCCGTGTGGCCAAGATCGGCACCGTCCGCCCCACTGAGAAATTCGTGATCGAGCGCTACAGCCACGTCATGCACATCACGTCGAACGTCGTGGGCGAGCTGGCTGAGGGAGAGGACGCGCTCTCCGCGCTCCTTGCTGGGCTGCCCGCGGGTACGCTCTCGGGCGCGCCCAAGGTCCGCGCGATGGAGATCATTGACGAGCTCGAGCCTGAAAAGCGCGGCGTCTATGGCGGTGGCTGCGGCTATTTCAGCGCCAATGGCGAGATGGATATCTGCATCGCCCTGCGCACGGCCGTTCTGAAGGACGGCAAGCTCTACTCGCAGGCCGGGGGCGGTGTCGTCTATGACAGCGACCCGGAGGCCGAATTTCAGGAAACGGTCAACAAAGCCAAGGCCATATGGGCGGCTGCGAAAGACGCGATGGCCTTTCAGCGCGGCAACGGCTGAGCCTCAGCTC
>JBCBME010000013.1:0-17768 GCA_039822945.1 Pseudomonadota bacterium | reverse complement strand
CCAAAAGCCCCAGCCATTCCATGTAGCGATAAAGCGGGATAAGGAGCACGAGGGGCGAGACCATCTGGACCGTAAGAATCCCCAGCATCAGCACCGACGCGCCGCGAAACTGACGGCGTGAAAACACATAGGCCGCCGGGATCGCCGTGATGAGCGCGCCGAGGGCGCCAAGCGCGCAGAGCTTGATCCCATTCCAGAGGTAGAGGCCAAACGTGCGGTCGGTGAGAACCTGTTGGAAATTGGCGAGCGTTGGTTCTTCCGGGATAAATCGAGCCGCTCCGAGGAAGATCTCTGCTGGTGTGCGTATCGCGAGTGAAACGAGCCAGAGCAGCGGCGCTGCGAAAAGCACCAATAGAACGAACGCAGCCAGGTAGGTCGCGGCATCACCCAACCATGCGCCGCTGCGCCGTCTCATCGCTCGGGCTCCCCGCGGTCCACGAGAACGCGGATGTAAAAGATCGTCAGAAGGAGAGCGATGAGCACCAGAATGACGGCGAGCACGGACCCGCCTGACAGATCAAAATTGAAGAAGACGGTGTTGAACGTGAAGAGCGACAGGACCTCTGTCGCGCGCCCTGGGCCCCCGCCCGTGAGCGCGAGGATGACGTCAAAAGTGTTGAGCGTCTGGATCGTCACGAGGATCGTGGCCACGAGGATCGCTGGCCGCATCTGTGGCAGGGTGATGAAAGCAAACCGCGCGAACGGCCCTGCGCCATCTATGGCAGCCGCGTGGTAGAGATCCTGCGACAAGGTTTTGCGGGCTGCGTAAAAGACGATCATCGCAAAAGCCGTGCCCTGCCAGACATTTGCGATCACCGAAGAGATCATGGCGTTCGTCGGATCCGAAAGCCATCGAACCGACGCAATGCCCGCAAGCGCAATCGTTGAGTTCAGTGCTCCGAACGGGGCCTCTGAGAAAAGCATCTGCCAGATGAGCCCGTTGGCGATGCCCGGCACGACCCAGGCTGTGAGCACGACCGTTCTCAGGAGGCCGATACCGGGTAAACGCCGCGCCTCCCCCCGCACCACGAGGAGCGCGATAAGAAGTCCGAGCGACAGGATGCCCGCGACACTGGCCGCCGTGAAGACGGCTGTGACCCAAAGCACGTCGGGCAAGGCGGGCTGCGAGAGGACCGCGCCAACACCTTCGAGCCCGTAGCGCGTCGCGGGTCGCAGAAGCGTGGCATCCCCGAAAGCAAGACGTACCACGTCAAGGATCGGGACAAGGTAGAACGCCGCGAGCAAAAGCAGCGCGGGCGCAAGCCACGGCCATGTCGCAGGCCGGGATCTAGCCCGGCCCTTAGGGTGGTTTGCGCGTCGCACGAAAGGCTGCTCAGAGCCGCTCGTATGCAGCTTGAACCGCCGTATCGGCGGCATCAAGCGCCTCCTCGGGCGAGGCCGCGCCAGAGAGCACCTCGCCCATCATGATCTGGATGATGTTCGACATCTCAGGATAGATTGGCACCCCCGGCCGCGCCTGCCCGTCGACAAGCGCTTCGGCAAAGACGTCGTATTCCGGGCCTTCGAACACATCGTAGGTGTCGTATTGCGCGGCCGATGTCGGCAAGAGACCCTGTATCGCGTTCGATTGGCCCGAATAGATCTCGCGGATCATGTCGGCACAAATCTCTACTGCCGCGGCATCGTCGGTCAGCGCGGCAATCGTCCAGCCACCGGTGCCGGTCGCGCGTTCGCTGGCTGAAGGGCCCGGGATGGCCGAGACCTGCCATGCTGCGAAATCCTCTTCCGAGAGCGTGTTGCGCAGCTGGCCGTACTGCCAGTTTCCGCCGATGAAGAGCCCCGTCGTGCCCGCTGCCGCAGCCGCGTTGAACTCGTCATAGTTGACGATGGACGTCACACGGGGCGGTGCCGCACCGGCATCCACGAGGCCCTTGTAGAAGTTCACTGCTGCAAGAAACTTTGCGCGATTTTCTCCCTCGGCGAAGACGGGTCGCCCCGTATCATCAACGAGGCTGCCGCCCTGCGCCCAGAAATGCGCGAGCCAATCGAAAGTTGTCCCTTCCCAGCGGCCACCGTTGAAGAGGATCCCCTCCTTGCCAGCGTCTACGGTGGCGCGCCCGGCGGCCTCAAGCTCTGCCCATGTCTGCGGCGCGTCAGGAACAAGGCGCGTATCGCGGTAAAGCACACGCAGATCCGTGAACCACCACCAGGCGAGCAAGTCTCCTGCATCGTTGGTGACGGCTTCCCGCACATAGGGAAAAAGATCATCAATCTCAGCTTGGCTCCAATGCGCGTTCATGGGCGCGAGCACGCCCGAGCTTTTGAAGAGTGCGAGCTGGGAGCTATCCACCATGGCGCAGTCCGGGCCCCGCCCGGCACGTGTCTGTTCGAGGAGACGCGCTTGCTCTTGGCCGATGTTGTCCGTGACGATCTGCGTTTCGATCTTCCACTCCGGGCGGGCTTCGATGAAGGTCGTGAAGAGCGCTTCAAATGCCTCACGCGTGGCGGGGTCCGAGGAGTAGAGATCAAAGGCCGTCAGGCGAAACGTCATCGTATTTGGTGCATCCGGCAGGCCCACCCTGTCGCGCGTAATGAGATCTTGCGCGGCAAGGCTCGTTGGCAGGCCGATGGCACAGGCGGCGCCGACAGCGCCAAGAATGCGGAGAAAGCGATGGGTCATGGAAATCCTTTCAAAAGCGGAAGGGAGAAGAAAGCGTGTCACACGGAAGGGGCAGCGCGCGGCCCGTTTCGGGATCAAAGAGATGTGCGCGACGGGCATCAAACGCGAGGGTGATGGTGTCGCCCCGGGAAAGCTCTGTATCGGGCGCGAGGCGACTGCGCACCGTGCCGAGAGCGGTCTCGCATTCGATGGTGATCTCCTGACCGAGCGGTTCAACGTTGAGCACGCGGGCCGGAACGCCTTCACTGCTGAGCGAAATTGCCTCGGGGCGAAAACCCATCGTCACGCGGCGCCCGGCCTCCACTTGCGCGAGCTCGCTTGAAATCGGCACGCGTGTACCCTCGCTGAGAGCCGCGAAACCATCGCCTATGCGCGCATCAAAGAGGTTCATTGCCGGAGAGCCGATGAAGCGCGCCACGAATAGGTTGGCGGGTGCGCGGTAGATCTCCATGGGCGGTCCGACTTGTTCGACCCTGCCGTTGTTCATGACCACGACACGATCGGCCATCGTCATCGCCTCGGTCTGGTCGTGGGTGACATAGAGCGTCGTCGTGGGCATTTGCGCCTGCAGGCGGCGCATCTCTGACCGCATTGAGACACGCAGACGGGCATCAAGGTTGGAGAGCGGCTCATCAAAGAGAAAGACGTCCGGCTTGCGCACCATGGCGCGCCCCATGGCCACCCGTTGTCGCTGGCCCCCGGAGAGCGCGGCAGGCCTACGCGAGAGGAGCGGGCCGATTTCGAGGATCTCAGCGATCTCGCGGACGCGCGCAGCGACATCGCGCTGTGCCATACCGCGGCGGCGCAAGCCAAAGCCAATGTTACGTTCCACTGACATATGCGGGTAGAGCGCGTAATCCTGAAACACCATCGCAACGTTGCGCGCACCAGGGGACAGAGAGGTGACGGACCGTCCGCCGATATGGATCTGGCCGGATGTCTCCTCCTCGATCCCGGCCACAAGGCGGAGCGTGGTGGACTTACCGCACCCAGAAGGGCCGACGATCACGATGAATTCCTTGTCAGCGACAGCAAGAGACAGATGGTCAACCGCAAGGCTTTCAGGACCGTATGATTTGTGGAGATCTATGAGATCGAGCGCCGCCATCCGTGCCTTCCGGGGCGTCTGTTCCGGAGCGTCACATGGGCGGAAAGACGCGTCTGAATTCGTCGCAATGACTTGAAAGATCTTGTAAAAGACCGATTTCTCATCCAGCGCACAACGAGCATCAAAGGGCAAACCATCCTTAGAGTCAAAACTTTCGCTTACCGGGCAATGCACGTCGTGGTCCCGGTTGCGCTCATCGCGTTCATCGTCTCCACAGTGGGGGCGGGCGACGTTTTGGCGCGTCTTGGTGCGGCTGATCCTGTCTGGATATTGGCCGCAATCGCGGCGGCAACGGCGCAGATGTTCCTGTCATCGCTGCGTTGGCGCCTGACAGCCGCACGTCTCGGCGCCGGGCTCAGGTACCGGGATGCGGTCTCGGAGTATTATCTTTCCAGCATCATCAACAGCACCGTTCCGGGTGCGGTTGTGGGCGATGCCCTGCGCGTGGTGCGTACCCGGGCTGCAGCGGGTCTGGAGCGTGCAGCGCAAGCGGTCATTATTGAGCGTCTCGCCGGGCAGGTGGCGCTTGGAGCTACGCTGATTGCGGGTCTCGCCCTGTCCGGTCACGCCGTGCTCGAAGGGAGCGCGGCCGTGGCTGCAGCGATCGTCCTTGCTGTGCTCGGGCTCCTTTTCCTTTTGCGCGGTGGGATCGCCTCGCGTCTGATGCCTGCGGTTGGACAGCGCTTTCTGATGGCCATCCGTCTCAGCTGGTTTGGGCGCAGCACCGCGCTTTTCCAGATCGTGCTGAGCCTTCTTGTGGTGGCCGCAAACCTTGCGGGCTTTGTCTTTGCCGCGCGGGCGACGGGCGCCATCATCGGATTTCCGGAGATCCTCTACGCCGTCCCGCTCATCCTGGCGGCGATGCTCATTCCGTTTTCTGTCGCTGGCTGGGGCTACCGCGAAGGCGCGGCGGCTGCTGTCTTTCCGTGGATTGGCGCCAGTGCAGCCGCCGGTGTCAGTGCGAGCGTCCTTTACGGTGCCGTGATCCTGGTGGCGAGCTTGCCCGGTGTACTCGTTCTCTTTGCCGGTGACCGGGGTCTCTCATTCGGGCCATCGCATAGCAGTCACGCGCGCGTTGATCCAGCCGAGTGATCCCGCGCCCCGCCCGGGCGTTTTCAGAACCGGGCGCGTCGCCTTAACACTGGGCTTTCTTCGGTCACTGATCATCTACCACAACCCGCGTGCGCAACGGCGGTGGCGCGCGTTCTACAAGAGCGTGCTCGAACCAGGCGCGCTTGCCTTCGATGTCGGTGCCCATGTCGGGACACGGTCGCGCGCGATGCACACAGCCGGGGCGCGCGTGGTCGCGATCGAGCCGCAGACCCCGTTCTCGACCTTTCTCAAAAAGACAATGCCGCGTGACATGACCGTCCTACCCGTGGCCTTGGGGCGGGAAGCAGCGCAGGCAACGCTTGCAGTGTCTTCCCGCCACCCCACAGTCTCCACGCTGAGCCGCGACTTCGTTGAGGACGGCAAATCTGCGCCTGGTTTCGGGCATGTGCGGTGGGATAGCGCGCAGGAGGTGCAGGTTGTCACCCTCGACGATCTGGTCGCGCAGTTTGGGCCCCCGCACTATATCAAGATCGACGTTGAGGGGGGCGAGGCGGAGGTGCTGGCGGGCCTGTCTCACGCTGTCCCGCTGATCTCAGTAGAGTACCTGCCTGCCTTCCCTACGCTCTCTCAGCGTCTCGTTGATCTCTTGGCAGATGCAGGCAACGACCGCTTTAACGTGGTGCGTAGCGAAAGCGGGCGCTTCTTGTGGCCAGATTGGCGCGATCGCACCGCGACCAAATCCTGGCTTGCCGCCGAAAGCCAGGATGCCACGTCAGGCGATCTTTTTGCGAGGCGTCTGCCGTAGCGGGTGGGTCCGAAATGCGCCCTAAGCAAGCACCATCGGCGGAAGATCTCTCAGTTTGACTGTGCTTGGACCGTTTTCAACGAGCGACGATTGACCTGACAGCGGACGTGCGTAGGGTTTGGCGGGGTGTGTTGGGGAAGATCGTAAGAAAGGGGCTTCCGCGACTTGGAACATACGGATGGGACCATCGTCCGTGGCGTCGTAAAATGGTTTGACCTGGCCAAAGGCTTTGGGTTCGTCATCGCCGAGGGCGTAACGCAAGACATCCTGCTGCACGTCAACGTGGTGAGAAAGACTGGACGGATGACCGTCGTGGCCGGAGATGGGGTCACGATCAAACTTGGCACGACTGCCAAAGGCCTTCAGGCCGTCGAACTTGTGAGCGTCGATGACCCGCATGCGGAAAGCCCGCAGCCTGAGGTGGGTGTCGTCGATCCCGAGGCTGAGCTTTTGCCCGCGCGCCTCAAGTGGTTTGACAAAGGCAAAGGCTACGGCTTCGTCAATGTCTTCGGCAGCGAGGAGGACGTGTTCGTGCACGTGGACGTTCTGCGCGCAGCGGGCCTTCTTGGCTCGCAGGTGGGTGAGGCGATGTGCGTCGTGCTGACGCGCGGGGCCAAAGGCGCTTCTGCGCTTTCGCTATATCCGTGGGACGCCGCGTTTATCTGGAAGCAGTCCAGAGAAGACGCCGAGAGCTAGAAGTTGACCGATACGTCCGAAAGCTTCAGCGCCCGCACGAGCTCGCGGAGCTCCTGACGGGCGGCAACATTGGAGATGTTGAGGCGCTTGACGCCAACCTCCCGCAAATCAAGCAGGGTGAGCCCCCGAGGGAAGAGCTCGCGGAAGATGACGCGCTCGGAAAGGCCCGGAACGTGCCGGAAACCGATCCGCCGGGCGAGCTTGTCGAGGGCCGCGCCCATCTTTTCCTTGTTGAGCATCTGCTGCGCGCCAAGCCGGTTACGCACGACGATCCAATCAATCGGATCGAGCCCAGCTTGTGCTCGCAACTGGCGCGCGTGCCAGACCATCTCGGAATAAACCGACGGGCCCAGAATGTTTTGGCCGTCGCTATCCACCTTCGCAAGAAG
Source organism: Pseudomonadota bacterium (assembly GCA_039822945.1). Lineage (GTDB taxonomy): Bacteria > Pseudomonadota > Alphaproteobacteria > Rhodobacterales > Rhodobacteraceae > Shimia_B. Next base: position 11,076 of record JBCBME010000013.1, on the reverse strand, counting down.
GTCAAAGTCCACGAAGCTGTCATTGAGCGGCGTGATGAGCGTATCCGCGAGGCTATGCGCCACCTGGCTGAGCCGGGTATGCGAGCCGGGGCAGTCAATCAGGATGAAGTCGCAGTCGTCCTCAAGCTTTGCAATCGCCGCGGAGAGGCGGTGGTCAAAGATGTTCTCGCCGTCCTGAAGCTCGCTCGGGTCGATCTCGGGCAAATCCGTATAGCTCGGCGTCGGTAGATCGAGACCCGCGCGCAGTGCGAACGCGGTGCGGTTTTCGATGTAGCGCCCAAGCGATTTCTGGCGGAGATCCAGGTCCAGGGTGCCGACCCTGTGACCCATTCGCGCCAGAGCGGTTGCCACGTGCATCGATGTCGTGGACTTGCCAGAGCCGCCCTTCTCATTGCCAACAACGATGATGTGCGCCACCGGACACGTCCTCTGATACTGCTCGTTAGGGCACCATATGTTGTGGGCGCATGATTTAGAAGGGTAAGTGATGTGAGATTTGGGCCCTGTTGCCTCTTTTTGACGCCTCGTCAGCAGCGGCTGTTTTATGGCGCAAGGCTCTCTTCATCTTGGCAAGGAGACAGACTGCGCCACCTCCTGCCAAAAGGAGAAGCCCATGCCCAGCGACCACACCATATCTGCAGCGTCCTTCAAGCTCTTGGAAGGTCTCGAGGCCGACAACACCAAGGCATGGTATGATGCCCACAAGTCAGACTTCGAAGACCAGCTCCGTACACCCTTCGCAGAGATCCTCGACGCGGTGACGGCCCGGCTAGAGGGGTCTATTGCGCCCCTCATCGGCTCGAAGAAGACGATGTTTCGGCAAAATCGCGATGTGCGCTTTTCCAAGGACAAAAGCCCGTACAAGACCAATGTCAGCGGTCTTCTCACACCCACGGGGGTAAAGGGGGATATGGCGGGCATCCTTTACCTGCACCTCGACAGCACGGGTGGCTTCATGGCGACGGGCTTCTACCAGTTTCCCACAGCCAAGCTGGGCCTGATCCGGGATCGCATCGTCGGAAACCCGAAACGCTTCCAGCAGATGCTCGATAGCCTCGCTGAGCACGGCTTGAGCCTTGAGATGGGATCGTCTCTCACGCGGATGCCAAAGGGTTACACTGAGCATGAAGAGCACGAGCACGCGCCCTACATTAAGCTGAAGAACTTCCTCGTCATGCAGCCGATCGACCGAAACACGTGGACGAGTGGTTCGGTCGTCGAAGAAGCGACACATCTCGCGCTCGCCTCCGCCGATTTCTTGGGCTTCTGCGCGACGGCGCTGCAGAAGGATCCCTAGCGCTGAGGAAATGATATCTGAGCGGGGCGCGCCTCAACGACGGCGTCTCGCAGTCGAGAGAGGGCAGTCGCCAAGTCTGCGGCGTCGCCCTCCGACAGGCCAAAGGCGTCATAAATTTCCGCCGCGGCTTCCCGCGCCCGCGCAAGGACCTCGGCCCCGAACTCCGTCGTTTCGATGAGGACTTGGCGTTCGTCGGCCAAAGATCGCGTGCGCGTTACGATGCCTGCCTCCGCCATCTTTTTCAGGAGCGGGGAAAGCGTGTTTGTTTCCACTCCGACATGGCTCGAGAGCGCGCCGATCGTCATGGGCCCATGTTCATCAAGCGCCAACAGAACGATGTACTTGGGGTAAGTGAAGCCCGTACCCGAAAAGCCGGTCTGGTAGGCGCGGTTGAGCGCCCGATCAAGCGCGTAGACCTGGTGGCAAATATGCTCTGCCAGGCGGTATTTCCGATGATCGGCCATGGTTGGGGATGTAAATGCAATGTCTTTGAGAGGGAAGTGTTGACTCCGAATGATTCGAATACGAATATATCGAACACGATATAAATTCTGAACCGAAGGAGCCTCACATGTCTTTCACGCGCCGCCAATTCGCCACTCTCGCGGCCGCCGGGCCCTTGGCCGGCTTGGCCAGCATGGCCACGACGGCAAGCGCTGCTGGTCATTCTGCGGGAGCACCCGCGCTCTATGACATGTCGCTCGGATCCTACCGGATCACGGCGCTCCTCGATGGGATCGCGCCTCTGGGACGCGGCTTCTTCTTTGGAGATGAGGTCGCGATTGATGAGGTTGCGGAGGCCGCGGGCCTCACGGATGTGCTCCCCGCGCCAGTAAATGCTTACCTGCTGCAGTCCGATGACCGTACGATCCTTATCGATGCGGGCATGGGCGCGCTCGACCTTCTCGGACCTGGCCTTGGCCGTATGTCATCTGCGCTAGCGGCGCTGGGGGTGAACGAGACGGACATCGATACGATCATCGTGACCCATCTGCACCCCGATCACGTTGGGGGCCTGCTCAATGGCAATGGCCCGGCCTTTTCCAACGCGGAGATCATCGTGGCGGAGGCCGAGCACGCCTTTTGGACAGATGCCGGGATGCGCGCTCAGGCACCGACTGAGGCCCAGGGCCTCTTTGATCTCGCTGAGGGTGTGCTCGGGGCCTATAGCGGTCGCGTCACGCTTGCATCTGACGGCGAGGCGCTTGCTCCGGGTGTCTCGCTGATGGTCTCGCCTGGTCACACCATGGGCCACGGTCTCTTGCGCATCGATGGTGGCGCGCATCAGCTCTTGATGATCGCTGACACGTTGCACTCCGCCGATGTGCACATGGCTTTGCCCGATACAGGCTTTGGCTTTGACACCGATCCGGTACTGGCCGCGGCTAGCCGTCGGCGTGTCTTTGACATGGCTTCAGCCGACAAGATGCTGATTGCCGGCAGCCACGTCCATTTTCCTGGATTTGGCCGCATTCGCGCTGTTGGTGACAACTACCGCTTCGCTCCCGCGACGTTGCTCTGAGCCGACATGGGGAACGGAAACAAAAAAGCGCCGCTCAGGGGTCCTGGCGGCGCTTTTGCATGCTGCACTGGGCTGTTTAGAAGCCGAGGCCTTCGTACTTCTTCTTGAACTTGGACACGCGGCCGCCGGTATCCATCAGGCGCGTGTTGCCGCCCGTCCAGGCCGGATGCACGGACGGATCGATATCGAGCGAGATCTGATCGCCTTCCTTGCCGTAGGTCGAGCGCATCTTGACGATGTCGCCGTTCGTCATCTTGACGTCGATGAAGTGATAGTCGGGATGGGTGTCTTTTTTCATCTGACTTACCCTTTCTTCGGCTTGTATGTGGTGTCTTCTGCGATACGCGCGGACTTACCGCGGCGCGAGCGCAGGTAGTAGAGCTTGGCGCGGCGCACGCGACCGCGACGGATGACCGTGATCGAGTCGATGTTTGTGGAGTGCAGCGGGAAGACACGCTCCACGCCCTCGCCGAAGGAGATCTTGCGAACCGTAAACGATCCGGCGATGCCCTCGCCATTTTTGCGCGCGATGCACACACCTTCGTAGTTCTGCACGCGGGAGCGCGTGCCCTCGGTCACTTTGTAACCGACACGAATGGTGTCGCCCGCTTTGAAATCCGGAATGTCTTTGCCGAGGGCGGCAACTTGCTCCGCCTCGAGCTGTGCGATGAGGTCCATCTTGGCCTCTCCTTTCATGTGACGACGCGGTTTGCCCGCGGATGATTTTTTCTTTGCTGCAGGGCACGTCCCCGCAAACGATCACCGCCCCGAGTCACCTCCGGGCCGCGACGGACCGCGTATAGGCTCAGCCTGCCCATCGCGCAAGGATGAATGGGGTCTAGAAGAGCGAGCGGACCCAGCTCACAAAGGGCGTCACCAGCGGGTGTTTCTGCCCTTTGGGTGTGAGCGCGTGATACGTGATGTGGGAGGGTCGCGGAAGCGGAAGCTCGACGATGCCCCCGGCACGGATCTCATCACGGGCAATGGGCTCATTGAAGATCGTGGCCCCGAGGCCCTGCCGCACGGCCTCTAGGAGCAGGTTCGCGCTTCCAACCCGGACCTGTTCGACCGTATCGACGGGAATCCCGCAGCGCGCCATGATCTCGATCTTGAGGTCCATGACATCGTGCCAAAGCCAGGGCAGATCTTTTACGTCAGGGCCCAGCCGATCGAGCAAAGCGGGCGACACGATGCCAATGAGGGTCGAATCTGAGACCACTTCGCTGTCGACGTCTCGTCCCGGTTGACCCCTGTCCTGGTAATCGGTGAGCGAACGGATCGCGAGATCAAACCCTTCGCCCACGATGTCCGCGTAGGTGCGCGTGGGCGACAAAGAGATCTCCGCCCCTGGGTGAGCCGCCCAAAACTCCGCGAGCTTTGGCATAATGACCCGCTCCGTCAGAAAGGGTGTTGTCGTGACCCGGAGTGCACGGTGCGCATTTGTGTCTTTCACGTGCGCGACACCGCCAGCGATCGTGTCGAACCCCTCTCCGAGTGTGCGGGCCAGAGTCTGCCCCGCTTCGGTCAATTGCACACTGCGCCCCTGACGCACGGCAAGGCTGACGCCCAGATGCGCCTCGAGCGCGCGCACTTGCTGAGCGATCGCGGCGTGGGTGACGTTGAGCGATCGCGCCGCACCCGCAAAGCCACCGTGGCGCGCCGTGGCGTCAAACGCGCGAAGCGATGTAAGTGGGGGGAGGTCTCGCCAATCAAGTGACATGATAGTCTGGCTATTGTCTTGAAATTATCGCTGCCTCGCACCGTGCCGAAACTGCCGCTAGCTGTAAAGCACACAAGCATTGCATGGGAACAAATTACATGACGTATTTGAAGGATGACGGCTTTTCTAGATCTCAACCTCAGCCTCCATTCCGGTCGGGGGACGAGATGACAGGAAAGGGTGAAAGTAAGCTCACCTATCGCGGGTCAACGCTCACACGCTACGTCTCCTGGGACGATCTTCCCTTCGAGGATGCAAATCAGCTCCTGATCGAGCACGGCACGCTCATGCATTCCAGAATGGTCGGAGGGGGCGGGCCGTCCTTTGACATCATGCTTCACATCAATGGCTTCTGGGAGAAGTTCGACCATGTGTTGCCGCCGGTGGGGAGCTTCTACCTCGCCTGGAGCAATCAGGGCCGGCTTCTAGGCACTGGCGCCTTGCGCACGGTGTCGCCCGGTGTGGGGGAGATGAAGCATCTCTTTGTCCGGTCAGAGGCACGGGGCATGGGGCTCGGTCGCGCACTTGTGGAAGCACGCATCGCCGATGCCCGCGCCATGGGGATCAAGACGCTGCTCGCCGATACCTTTGCCGCAAATACCGAGATGCCTGCGCTTTATGACCAGATGGGGTTCGAGCGCGTGGCACCGTTTGACGTGGGAGGGACAATGGGGATCTCGCCCGAACTCGCCGCCCATATGCTCTTTTATCGGAAAGCCCTGTAGTGGCTGGGACAGGCCAACGGGTTTGGGCGTCAATCCTCGCTTTGGAGCTTCGCCCATAAATCGGGTCGGCGCGCCTGCGTGAGCGCTTCACTCTGCGCTTTGCGCCACTCGGCGATCTTTCCGTGGTTTCCTGATGTCAGGATGTCCGGAATTTTCCGTCCCTGCCACTCCGCGGGGCGTGTGAATTGCGGATGCTCGAGGAGGCCCGCACTATGGCTCTCTTCCTCCTTCGAGGCCTCGTTCCCGAGCACGCCCGGAAGGAGCCGGACAGTTGCATCTAGCACAACCTGCGCTGCAAGCTCGCCGCCCGTCAGGACATAGTCGCCCACGGAGACTTCGAGCATGCCGTAATGCTCGATCGCTCTCTCATCGAGCCCCTCAAAGCGGCCGCACAGGATCGTGCACCCGCCTCCTTGCGCCAGCTTGCTGGCCATGCCTTGCGTGAAGGGAATGCCGCGGGGCGACATGTAAAGAAGGGGCCCGCCTTGATGCGTGGCCTCCACTGCCCGCCCCACGATGTCCGCTCGAAGCACCATGCCCGCGCCGCCCCCTGCCGGGGTGTCATCGACGTTGCGGTGCCTGCCCTCGCCAAAAAGACGCAAATCGGTGGTGTGGAGCTGCCATTTCCCGTCTTTGAGCGCCTTACCTGTCAAAGACGCGCCAAGAACGCCTGGAAACGTGTCGGGAAAAAGCGTGATGACGCGAGCCGTCCAGGCATTGGCCAGCTGCTCTCGCTCCATGAGGGCGCGGGGCTTCAGCGTGGGGCGGATGGATTTCCTGCCATGGGACAGGCCCTTTCCTGGGCTTTGAGGTGCGTTGCTCATGGGCGATCCTATAGCCCGCTAAGGAGCGCGAGCGCATCCTCTTTGACGCGCTTGAGCTCAGGCCCCGAGAGCTCCGACCTGTTCATCTCAAGAAAGTGCGCCTGCATCTCTTCGGACGGGGAGATCTTGCGCGGCTTGGTGGTTTCGAGGCTGCCTTGTAGGTCTCCCGCAATTCCCGCTGCAGACAGGACAAGGCTTGCGGGGCCGAGGCTTGGCTCCGCGTCCTGCAGATTGGATGTCAAAAGCGGTGTATCGGGAAGGGCCAACCGGATCGCCTCGATGGTTCTGGCCAGAATGTCGCCCGACTGAAATCTGTCTTTGAAGGTCGCGAAGTCGTCCCGAAGGCGCTCCACCTTCAGGTTCTGCCAGTAGAGGCTCTTCAACCAAGCATCCATTGGCCTTTGCGTGGCCAGCAGCGTGATCTCCGCCTGAGGCGCCGCGGCCTCGATCCCGCCCACCACGGCTGCAAGGAGGGAGGGAAGATAGGTGTAGTCTAAGCGGCCCTGCCGTCCCGGAAGAACACCGCAGAGATCAACGTTCGTGATCAACAGGTGCTCTGCCTGCACCTGACCGACCTGCGTTGCCATGCAGCCTTGGAGCGCCTCAAACCCGTCCTCTGGCTTTCGGCTGGCTGTCTTGGCGGCTGACGATACATCTGGCCAGCTTTTGCGCCCTACGATCTCCCAGCCTGACAGCCGCCCGGCATTGGCAAGAAGCGTGCGCTCAGCGGAGGATGTGCCGGTCTTGTGGAAGCCAAAATGAACGAGGACGCGGGAGGGCGCCATCAAAACACACCGTCCGGCGGATCAGCAACGATGCGCTGCGCCGTGAGATCCACCGTGGGCACGGCCTCGAGCGTGAAGGGCAAGAGCGCGGTCTCGGCCTGCCCCTCCACCTTGATCTCGAGAATGTCGGTCGCCCCGTGGTTCAGCACGTTCTTGACCCGCCCCAGCTCAGCCCCGCCCGGATCAAAGACGGGCAGGCCGATGAGATCGGTGTAGTAGTACTCGTCGTCCGGCAACTGGGGCAGTTTCGAGCGATCCGCATAGAGGCGCGTGCCCTTGAGCGCATCGGCATCCTCCTTGGTGCGAACACCCGAAAGCCGCCCGATAAGCCCCTTGTCCGCAGCCCGGTCGATCTGGACGGTGAAGCTCTGCGTGCCGTCCTCAGACGTCAGCGGGCCGTAATCGCCCAACGCGAAGGGTTCGGCGCAAAAGCTTTTGAGCCGGACCTCGCCGTTTACGCCAAAGCCGCCCGCGATTGCGCCCACGCAGATCCGATCATCACTCATGTGATCACCTCCGTGAGGATCGCGCGCGAAACGCATTGCAGATAGGGGCCCCATTCGGGTTCCCCCGCGCAGGTTGTCCCGGCATCCGCACGCTCAAATTGCACCCCCGCCGCAAAGGCGAGGGCGACGAGCACCACCGATCGAAGAAGCCGGACCAGCGGTATTACTCCTCAGCCGTGGCCTCTTCTGCCGGAGCAGCTGCGGCTTCTTCCGCGGCTGCGGCCTTGGCGGCTTTCTCCTCAGCGCGCTCTTGCGCTTTCTTGCCGGGCTTGCCCTTGTTGGGGTTCGAGCGCTCTGTCTTCGGGCGGGCGCCTGCGGCTTCGAGCATGCGGGCGATACGGTCGGTGGGCTGGGCGCCCTGGCCGAGCCAGTACTCAACGCGTTCCATGTTCATCTTCACGCGCTCTTCGCTGTCCTTGGGGAGGAGCGGATTGTAGGTGCCGAGCTTTTCGATGAAGCGGCCGTCGCGCGGCATGCGGCTGTCAGTGGCGACGATGCGATAGAACGGGCGCTTTTTGGTGCCGCCACGGGCGAGGCGAATTTTCATGGCCATGGTGTGGTTTCCTTCAGGAGTTTTCTTGATGTGTTTTGTGGTGCTGAATGACTTCAGCGATGATGAAGTTGAGAAACTTCTTGGCGAATTCGGGATCGAGATCCGCGCGTTTCGCCAAATCTTCGAGCCGTGCGATCTGCGCGTCTTCGCGCGCGGGATCGGACGGGGGAAGGTCGTGGTGGGCCTTTAGAACGCCCACTGCTTGAGTGTGCTTGAAGCGCTCGCCCAGCGTATAGACGAGGATCGCATCAAGGCGGTCGATGCTCTCGCGGTGCCCCTTAAGGATCTCCGCGGCTTTCTCGGTCGCGTTCATACCGATCGTCCTCTCGTGTGGTGTGAGACGGCCTCGAGGTGCGTCAAAGCTTTCATCCTTTCAACGCCTCGGGGTTTGGATGGCGCCAGACGATATCCTCTTCATCCTGGCGCGGCGCCGCGTCGTCGCGCACGCAGCCAAGGCGCTGTGCAACCGCTTGGGATGCGTGATTGTCTGGATGGGTGTAGCTGACCAAGGTGGTCAGGCCCCCCTGGCTGTAGGCCCAGTCTCTCAGGGCCCCGGCAGCCTCGGTCGCAAACCCCTGGCCTTCGTCCTTTTCGGCGAAAATCGACCAGCCAATCTCGGTTTCGGGGAAAAGCGGCCCGTCGTTGAGCCCCGTTTCGCCAACAAGCTGGCCGGTGTCCTTGCGCTCTGCAAAGAGCGTACCGCGCCCATAATAGGCCCAGGTTGCCGCAGCATGGCAAAAGCCGCCCCAAGCGCCTTCTCTTGAGAACGGGCCGCCCATGTAGCGCGCCCGATCTGAGGTCATCATCGCCTCAAACGGGCCCCAGTCGGTTTCAGGCTGCGGGGGCCTCAGCACGAGCCGGGCCGTCTCCAATGTGGGGATCTCGAAGGTCTGCGGGGTCACGAGCGCGCCTCCGGATGAGGGTGACGCCAGATATTCATGGTGCCATAGATCTCGTGCGTAAACGGCCCCTCCATGGTGCATCCAAGGCGCTGGGCGACCTTGGCAGAGCCATGATTGCCGGCGGCCACGAGACTAATCGCCGTTGTCCACCCGAGTTCCGAATAGGCCCAATCCCGCGCGGCTTTCGCAGCCTCAGTGGCAAAGCCCTTGCCCTCAAACCCGTTCATGAGGTCCCACCCCAGCTCTGGCTCGGGCCAGGCATGCGGGTTCCAGGGCCCGATCAGGCCCACCATCTCCCCCGTCTCGGAAAGCTCAACGGCAAACCGGCCGTAGCCTCGCAGGCTCCAATGTCCGATTTCAGCCGCCAGGACACGCCACGTGCGCTCTGCCGTGAGAGGGCCACCCACGAATGACGATCGCGGGTCGGCGTAAAATGCCGCCAGCGGCGCAAAGTGGCGCTCACCGAGGGCGGTCAGCGTGAGGCGATCTGTTGTCAACGTCGGGATCATGCGCTGGCCTCGCGGAGTGTCGCTGCGCGGTTGATAACCATGCCCACCGCCATCGCGCTGAAGAAGGCCCAGGCTTCCGGCCCGCCGTAGCTCAGCACTGCGAGGGCGGGGCCGGGGCAAAGGCCCACGAGCGCCCAACCGATGCCGAAGAGGACAGACCCCATCAGGAGCCTGCTGTCGATCACCGGGTCAGAAGGTGCTGGGATCTGCGTTCCCAAGGTCGCGGTGCCCCGCCGTGCGGCCACGCGCCACGCAACAAGCATGGGCAGGATCGCACCTCCGAGCACGAAGGCAAGTGTGGGGTCCCAGTCTCCAAAGAGATCAAGCCAGCCCTGGACCTTGGCAGTATCGGTCATGCCGGAGACGGTGAGGCCCGCACCAAAGAGCGCGCCCGCAAGGAGAGCAAAGAGAGCACGCATCAGAACACCCCCAGCACATGGCGGCCGACATACATCGTCACAAAGCCCGCACCGAGATAAGCGACTGTCGCCACGATGCCGCGCACTGAAAATCGGGAAATGCCGCACACCCCGTGCCCCGACGTGCAGCCGTTGGCCATGCGGGTCCCGACACCGACCGCCAGGCCGGCAAGAACGAGCAAGACCGGGTTTATGGTGAGGTTGGTCTCGGGAAAGCCCCAGACCAGACCGTAGATCAGCGGTGCCCCAACGAGGCCCGCAATAAAGAAGCCCTTCTCCCATGTCGGCGCGGAGACATCGATGATGGAGCCTGCAATACCCGACGCGCCCATGATCCGCCCGTTGACCAGCAGATACAGGGCGGCGGCAGAGCCGATCATAAGACCTCCGATGAGGCCGAAAATCCAATCCATTGGGATCATGCGGCCTCCGGGTGAACGTAGACGAGACACGGCCCTGTGGAAGGATGCGGAGCCTCGGGATCAAGACGCGCCCCCAAGCGACGCGCGACGCCCTCGGACGCTTCGTTGCCGGGCGCGATGTAGCTTACAATGCGCGTCCAGCCCAAACTGGCGCGGCACCAATCCCGGGCGGCTTCGGCCGCCTCAGTGGCAAAGCCGTGCCCTTCATCTTCCGCGCGCCACAAATGCCAGCCGATTTCGTGATCGGCCCAGCCATCAGGATACCAGGGACCAATGAGCCCGATCCCCGCACCCGTGTCTTTGCGCACCACCGTAAAGAGCCCGTAGTCGCGGATGATCCAGTGGCCAAAGAACATGGCGGCCTTCCGCCAGCCCTGATCGCCCCTGCAGGGGCCGCCGACAAAGCGGCTCCGTTCAGTGGCGTAGAAGCGCTGGACGTGGGGCACGTCCCTCTCGTTCGGCTTCCGCAGCACGAGGCGGTCCGTTTCTATGATGGCTGCAGTGGTCACTTCTTTTTCCCGAAACCGCTCAATCCTGGAGGCAGCGCTTGACCACCGAGGCCTGGCAGGCCACCGGCGCCCGCGCCACGAGGCATCGCGCCGAGTTTGCCCATCTGAGCCTGCGCGGCGGCAATTTCAGCGTCGGATGGGCCTTTCCCGCCCATGCCAAACATCCCGCCAAGCTGCTTCATCAGGCCCTTGCCGCCCTTGCGGCCGAGCTTTTTCATCATGTCTGACATCTGGCGGTGCTGCTTCAGAAGCCGGTTGAGTTCCTGAACTTCGAGACCCGCGCCCTTCGCGATGCGCTTCTTACGGGACGCCTGCAGCAGCTGCGGGTTGGCGCGCTCGCGTTTTGTCATCGACTGAATGAGTGCGATTTGGCGTTTGAGCAT
>JBCBME010000012.1:0-17850 GCA_039822945.1 Pseudomonadota bacterium | reverse complement strand
AAGAACGCGATGCGAGACTCCGGAAATTCCTTGAGCGGCGAGAGCCCAACAATGTCGCGATAAAAGGCGGCCATTGGCGCGAGATCGGCGCACCGGATGGCGATTTCGCCAAGTCCGTGAACTTTCGCGGGGTTTTGAGATGTCATCTGCGGAGACCTTTCCTTCCGGCCCACACGCTACGACGGACACGCGCAGGCCCGCGAGAAAAAAGAGCCGGGCACAAAGGCCCGGCACAAGTCCAACAGGGAGGTTGAAGACTGACCTTGGTCGCGCCTTCGCTGACGGAAATAGTCATGGGCCTTGCACCCGACAAGCCGCTGATGGCGATTTCGGTTGCAATGCCGCTATGCGTTTAACGCATGTCTAGGCGTTACTCGGCGGCGCGGTGGGCTTTGCGCATCTCGAGGATCTGCGCCTGAACGAAGTCGCGAAACGCCGCGATGCGGCGCGATTGCCGGAGCTCTTCGGGATAGGCGAGAAAGACGGGGACCTCGGCGCTGTCGACCTCGGGCAGAACCGGGACGAGGCCAGTGGCATCCTGCGCCAGGTAATCCGGCAGAACGCCGATCCCGAGGTTTGAGATCACGCCCTGCAGCACGCCGAAGTAGTTATTGACCGTGAGAAGCGAGGGGATCTTGAAGGTCATCAGGTGCTGGACGAGGCTTGCGCCCGCGGCCACCTGCGGGCTCTTGGTGCTCTGACAGATCAGCCGGTGGCGCGCGATATCGGCGACGTTTTCGGGCGTGCCGTTCTGTTCGAGGTAGGCGGGCGTCGCATAGAGGCGCATCCGGATCGACATGAGCCGCTTGCGGATGAGGTCTGCCTGGCTCGGCTCCTTCATGCGGATGGCCACATCCGCCTCGCGCATGGGTAGATCGAGCACCCGCTCTTCGAGCATCAGGTCGATCTTCATGTCGGGATAGAGCTTGTAGAATTCGCTGAGGCGCGGCGCGAGCCAGAGCGTCCCGAAGCCTGTCGTCGTGGTGACGCGAAGCTCGCCAAAGACGCCTTCTTCGCTGTCGCGAATGCGGGCAGCGGCGGCCTCGAGCCGCTTGTTCATGGAGGAGGTGGCATCAAAGAGAAGCTCGCCCTGTTCCGTGAGGATCAGGCCCCGCGCATGGCGGTGAAAGAGCGTAGCGCCGAGCGACTCCTCCAGCGCCCTGATCTGACGCGACACCGCCGACTGCGACAGGTGCAGCGTGTCACCGGCATGGGTGAGGGAACCCGCATCCGCGACGGCGTGGAAAATTCGAAGTTTGTCCCAATCCATGTGTGTTGGCCCGTGTGTCTGTCGCCAGCTTGATCGCGCGACTCTTCTTTATCGCTCTCTCATACAGGCTTTCGGTGAATCTGCGTCAGAATTCGTGCATCGCTCCCTTGCCGCGGCGCGATAAAGGGCCATCCCTTCATCACCACCGCGCACCCCCGTGGCGCGGCCCGGATCAAATCCTCTTGGAAGCCGGGCTGGCACGGATTATGGGATGGACGGCAAAAGGAGACACAGAGCCATGCCTTCAGCCCGGACCCAAGGCAACCGCAAGGCGCGCCACGTGGCGCGGGATATCTCGTATTCGTCGTCAGCCGAGACGAAGGGCGGGCGCGCGCTTATCCGGGCGATGGAAAACGCCACCGGCCGTCTCCGGCTGATCCGCCGGGCCAAGGGCTACGAGACCGAGGTCGCCAATGGGCGCGACTTCTGGGACGTGATGGTGAACCGGTACGGCCTCTCGCTCGATATCGTGGGGGGGAGCCTTGAGAATATCCCGCGGGAGGGCCCGCTCATTCTCATCGCCAATCATCCCTACGGCATCCTGGACGGGCTCATTCTGGGCCACATCCTGTCGTCCGTGCGGGGTGATTTTCGAATTCTCGCGCATCAGGTCTTTCGCAAGGCCGAGGAGCTGCAACGCGTGATCCTGCCCGTCTCGTTCGAAGAGACCAAAGAGGCGATGCGCGTGAACCTTGAGACGCGCAAGACCGCACTCTCCTATCTGGGTGAGGGCGGGGCCATCGGCATCTTTCCGGGGGGCACGGTCTCCACGGCCATGAAACCCTTTGGCAAGCCGCTCGATCCCAGCTGGCGCAGCTTTACGGCCAAGATGGTGGCCAAAAGCGGGGCGACCGTGGTGCCGCTCTACTTTGACGGGCACAACAGCCGGCTTTTCCAGGTGGCCTCGCATCTTCACTACACTTTGCGGATGGCGCTTCTCATCAAGGAGTTCCGTGCGCGCGTGGATGAGCCTGTGCGGCTCGCCATTGGCACGCCGCTCCCACAGGAGGAGCTTGCAGAGCACTCCGGCGATCCCCGCGCCATGATGGAATATCTGCGCTCCGCCACCTATGCGCTGAGCCCCGATCCCCGTGATGCCACGATGCGCGGCTTTGAATTCGAAGAAAAGCACCGCTGATGGCCATCGGTATTTTTGACAGCGGCCTTGGGGGGCTGACGGTGCTTGACGCCTGTCAGACGCGTCTGCCCGACGTTCCCTTCAAGTATTTTGCCGATAGCGCGCATGCGCCGTACGGTGTGCGCGATGCCGATGATATCTACGGGCTGACGACAGCGGCTGTGGCGCGGCTCTTCGAGGAGGGCTGCGATCTGGTGATCCTGGCCTGCAACACCGCCTCCGCCGCCGCGCTTCGGCGCATGCAGGAGGGGTGGGTGCCGCGCGACAAGCGGGTGCTTGGCGTCTTTGTGCCCCTCATTGAGGCTCTGACAGAACGGCGCTGGGGCGACAATTCTCCACCGAGGGAAGTCGATGTGAAGCACGTCGCGCTTTTTGCGACACCCGCCACGGTGGCCTCGCGCGCCTTCCAGCGCGAGCTCGCCTTTCGCGCCATCGGCGTGGATGTGGAGGCGCAGGCCTGCGGCGGCGTCGTGGACGCGATCGAAGAGGGTGACATGATCCTCGCTGAGGCGCTCGTGAAATCCCATGTCGACGCGCTCAAGCGCAAGATGCCAAAGCCCGGCGCCGCCATCCTGGGCTGCACGCATTACCCGCTCATGGAGGCGGAGTTTCAGGACGCGCTCGGCGCAGAGGTCAAGGTCTTCAGCCAGGCCAATCTCGTGGCCGAGAGCCTCGCCGACTACCTCCAGCGCCACCCCGACATGATCGGGCAGGGGCAGGCCACGGGCTTTCTCACGACGGGCGATGCACGCCGCGTGTCGGACCGCGCCACGCAGTTCCTGCGACGAAAGATCGAGTTCATCGCGGCCTGATTGCCGTTTCTCCTCTCTTTCCCTACATGCATGCCTGAAAGGGCCGCACCCAAATGTTGCACAACGCCATCATCCTCGGCGCGTCGGGCTATACCGGCGCAGAGCTCGTACGGCTTATCGCCACGCATCCCTCCATCGACATCATTGCGCTCTCAGCGGATCGGAAGGCGGGCATGGCCATGGCCGAGGTCTTTCCCCATCTGCGGCATCTCGAGCTGCCCCAGCTCCAAAAGATCGATGAGATCGACTTCAACCGCGCCCACATCGTCTTTTGCGCGTTGCCCCACGCCACAAGCCAGGCCGTAATCCGCACGCTGCCGGCCGATATCAAGATCGTGGATCTCTCTGCCGATTTCCGGCTGCGTGATCCCGCAGAGTACCAGAAATGGTACGGCAAGCCGCACTCAGCCACCGATCTGCAGGAGGAGGCGGTCTACGGCCTCACCGAATTCTACCGTGACGAGATCGAGAGCGCGCGCCTCGTGGCGGGCACGGGCTGCAATGCCGCCACCGGCCAATACGCGCTCCGCCCACTGATCAGCGCGGGCGTGATCGACCTCGATGAGATCGTCATCGATCTCAAGGCCGCGGTGTCCGGGGCAGGGCGCTCGCTGAAGGAGATGCTGCTCCACGCCGAGCTCTCCGAAAGCGTCGTGCCGTACTCCGCTGGCGGAAAGCATCGCCATCTCGGCGAATTCGATCAGGAATTCAGCGCAATCGCCGGGCGCGAGGTGCGCGTCCAGTTCACACCGCAGCTCATTCCCGCCGATCGCGGCATCCTGCTCACCGCCTATGTGAAGGGCGACCCGGACGAGATCCACGCCACGCTCGACGCAGCCTACCTCGAAGAGACCTTCATCCAGGTGCTGCCCCTCGGCGCGCTGCCGCAGATGAAGCATATCCGCGGCTCCAATTTCTGCCATATCGGTGTCTCGGCGGACCGCATCCCCGGGCGCGCCCTCATCGTGGCCACACTCGACAACCTCACCAAAGGCTCGAGCGGTCAGGCGCTGCAAAACGCCAACCTGATGCTCGGTGAGGAGGAAACCGCCGGGCTCATGCTCGCCCCGGTCTTCCCCTAGATGCGGGGGCTGAAGAAGAAGCGACGGATGCAGATCGTGGCTCTCGCGGTCTTGTCCCTGGTGGGGGCGACCGCGCTCATCGGCTTTGCCTTTCAGGACGGCATCAACTTCTTCCGCTCGCCGAGCCAGATCGTGGAAGAGCCGCCCGCACCCACGGAGGTCTTCCGCATTGGCGGCCTCGTCGAAGACGGCTCTCTCGTGCGCGGCGAAGGCGAGGCCATCACCTTCCGCGTCACCGACGGCGGGGCCTCCGTGCCTGTGACCTATACCGGCATTCTGCCGGACCTCTTCCGCGAGGGTGAAGGCATGGTGGGCACCGGCTCCTTCATCGACGGCACGTTCAAGGCGACCGAGATCCTCGCGCGCCATGACGAGACCTACATGCCCAAGGAAGTGATCGACGCGCTCAAGGAACAGGGCGTCTACCAAGAACCCGAGACCTGACGCCCAAGCGCCCGGCCCGCCCTTTCTTCTGTCCCAAAATACTTCCGCCGGAGGCATCCCACGCGCGCCCCGCACGCATGCCTCGAGTTTTCTTAACCAAGCCTCGCCACCTTCGCGCCCGATCACGGACGGCCGGAGGGGCCCATGCAGACAGTCAGGCAAATCGCCGAAGAAATCGTCGTCCGCGAGGGCGGCTATGTAAACGACCCTGACGATCCGGGTGGGGCCACGAATTATGGCGTCACGATCCACACCATGCGCCGCCTTGGGCTCGATCTCGATGGCGACGGCGCGGTCACGAGCGCCGATGTGCGCCGCCTGACCCGCGCGCAAGCCGTGGACATCTTCCTCAAGCATTACTTCGACGGCCCGCGCTTGGGAGATCTGCCCGAGCCCCTTCAGGCCACCGTCTTTGACATGCAGGTCAACGCAGGCGCCAACGCGATCCGTATCCTCCAACGCCTTCTCAACAAGCTGGGGCAGGCGGTATCCGTCGACGGCGCCCTCGGCCCCCAAACGCTCGCTGCCACCGCGCGCGCAATGGCGGAGGCACCGTCGCACTTCGTGGACGCCTACGGCATCGAGCGCCGCAACTACTACTACGCGCTGGCAGACCGCCGCCCTGCGAGCCGCAAATACGCCCGGCGGCGTGACGGCGGCAAAGGCGGCTGGATCACGCGCGCCGAAGAGTTCATCTCGCCCCGCTACCACCTCACGGCGGCTGAACACGCTGAGCGGGTGTCCCAATGGGCCTGATCGACCGTCTCCTGAACCTCGTCTTCGGGGGCGAGCGCAACGTCGTCAAAGAGACCGTGGAGGTCTTTCGCGAAAATGCGGAGGCCGCCTCCCAACGCGACACCAAGGTGCAGATCGCAGCGCTTGAGCAGTTCGCGGCAGAGTTTCAGAGCCCACGGAAATCCGCGTTTGATATCACCATCGATGCCCTCAACCGGATCCCTCGGCCTGCCATGGCGCTGGGGACGATCGGGCTTTTCATCGCGGCCATGGTCGATCCGGTCTGGTTCGCCTCCCGCATGGCCGGGATCACCCTCGTGCCCGAGCCGCTCTGGTGGCTTCTTGGCGCAATCGTCTCCTTCTACTTCGGGGCGCGCCACCAACTCAAAGGCCAGGAATTCCAGCGCTCGCTTGCCGAAACGCTCGCGCGGGTGCCGGAAGTGCGGGCGCAGGCGATGCCACGGACCGCGCCGGCGCCCGCTGCCCAGAGCCTCGAGATCACGCCGATGGACGAAGACGCCGCCGCACGCAGCACTGACAATGCCGCCCTGCGCGATTGGGCCGCGCAAAAGTAACGCGCGCGTGATGCGACATGGTGCGCGCGGCGTAGCTTGCGCGGCTCCCATGGGCTAAGTTTCGACCCATGATCGTAGAACTCGGACACTTCGCGCTCATTCTCGCATTCGCGCTCGCGCTCCTCCAGACGGTGGTGCCGCTTTGGGGCGCGCATCGCCGCCATGCGGGCCTCATGGCCATGGGGGAGCCTGCGGCCACGCTCCAGTTCATCCTGATCGGGTTTTCCTTCGCGGCGCTGACCTACGCGTTTGTTACGTCGGATTTCTCTCTCAAGATCGTGGCCGAGAACTCTCACACCGACAAACCCATGCTCTACAAGGTCACCGGCGTCTGGGGGAACCACGAGGGATCGCTCCTCCTCTGGGTGCTGATCCTCGCGCTCTTTGGGGCGATGGCAGCGTGGTGGGGCACGGGCCTCAATGACACGCTGCGCGCGCGGGTGCTTGGCGTGCAAGGGTCGGTTGGGGCAGCCTTCCTCGCTTTTCTCATCTTCACGTCGAACCCGTTCCTGCGGCTGGCGGAGCCGCCACTCAACGGGCGCGATCTGAACCCGCTCCTGCAGGATCCGGGCCTCGCCTTCCATCCGCCGTTTCTCTACCTCGGCTATGTGGGCCTCTCGCTCACCTTCTCGTTCGCGGTCGCCGCCCTGATCGAGGGCCGCGTTGACGCGGCCTGGGCACGCTGGGTGCGGCCCTGGGCGCTGGCGGCCTGGCTCTTCCTCACCATCGGCATCGCGCTTGGCTCCTGGTGGGCGTACTACGAGCTCGGCTGGGGTGGCTTCTGGTTCTGGGATCCGGTGGAGAATGCCTCCTTCATGCCGTGGCTTCTGGCGGTGGCGCTCCTGCACTCCGCGGTCGTCGTCGAAAAGCGCGAAAGCCTGAAGGCGTGGACGATCCTGTTGGCCATCCTCGCCTTTGGGTTTTGTCTGATTGGCGCCTTCATCGTGCGCTCAGGCGTGCTCACTTCTGTTCATGCCTTTGCCAACGACCCGGAGCGCGGCACCTATCTTTTGGCCATCACCGCGCTTTTCACCGGTGGGGCGCTCACGCTCTTTGCGTGGCGTGCGCCGATCTTGCAGGGGCGGGGTGTCTTCGGGCTGGCCTCCCGCGAGAGCGCGCTTGTCACCAACAACGTCCTTCTCGCGGTCTCCACGCTCGTGGTCTTTGTGGGCACGATCTGGCCGCTCGTGGCGGAGCTCTTCTTTGACCGGAAGCTCAGCGTTGGCCCGCCCTTCTTCAACATCGCCTTCACGCCCTTCATGGTGGCGCTGGCGCTCATCCTGCCGCTGGGCTCTGTCCTGCCGTGGAAGCGTGCGAAGCTGAGCCGTGTGGCGTGGAAGCTGCGCTATCTTGCGGCGCTTGTGGTGGCCTTCGCCGCGCTTCTCTGGGCTATGCAAACAGGCCGCAGCGCGCTCGGGCCCATTGGGATCGGCCTAGGCGTCTGGCTCGTGGCAGGGACCCTACGCGAGCTCTGGGAGCGCGGCAACAAAGACTTCGGCCGGATACTAAAGCTGCCCGGCGCCGATTGGGGGAAGGCCATGGCCCATGCGGGCCTCGGCATCACCTTCATCGGTGTAGCGGGCCTCATGGCCTATGAAGTGGAGGATATCCGCGTCGCCCAGCCCGGCGAGAGCTACATCGTGGAAAACTACGAGATCACGCTCCTTGACGTCCGCGAGGTGGCCGGGCCGAACTTCATCTCCACGACCGCCGATATCGAGGTCGCGCGCCCGGGCGGCGACGTGATCGAGATCCTGCGGCCGGAGCGGCGCATCTATCCCGTGGCGGGCATGCCCACGACCGAGGCCGCCATCCGCAACGGCTTTTCCCGCGACATCTACCTTGTCATCGGGGAGCCGCAGCTCAACGGTGGCTGGGCGGTGCGCACCTTCATCAAACCCTTTGCCAACTGGATCTGGGCGGGGTCGCTGCTGATGGCGCTTGGCGGGGCGTTCTCGCTCTTTGACCGCCGCCTTCGCGTGGCGGCTGGCGCGCGCAAGACGGCGGAACGCTCGGTGCCGGCGGAATGAGATGGGTCGCGCTTTTCCTGATCTGGCTTGCCGGTGCGGCTCAGGCCGTCGAACCGGGTGAGGTGCTAAACGATCCCGTCCTTGAGGCGCGGGCGCGCGACATCAGCCAGGGCCTGCGCTGCCCGGTCTGTCAGAATGAGAGCATCGACGAGTCCGATGCGCCCGTTGCTCGGGACCTGCGCCTCCTCGTGCGGGAGCGTCTGGTGGCGGGCGACAGCAATGATGAGACGATGGATTTCATCGTGGCGCGCTATGGCGAATTCGTCTTGTTGCGCCCCGATACGGGCGGCGCCAACCTCGTGCTTTGGCTCGCAGGCCCCCTGGCACTGATCGTCTCCCTCGGCGGGCTCGCGCTCTTCATGCGCCGCAAACCCGAGGAGGATGTGCCGCTCAGCGCCGATGAGGCGGCGCGCATGAAGGAGCTTTTGGGCGACACCAAGTCCTGATCCTTTGCGCTCGCGGCCAGCGACGCGACGGGATGCGCCGCGCACCCTTTCCGGCGGCAAGCGACTGCGCTACGCAAGCAGAGCGAGCAGAAAGGGCGCCCCATGGACTACCAGACACTGAGCTACAGCGCGGCTGACGGGATGGCGGTGATCCGCCTCAACCGGCCCGACGTGATGAACGCGCTCAACGCCCAGATGCGGGCCGAGATCACCTATGCCATGAAGACAGCCGCCCGGACGGAGCGTGTCGTGGTCCTCACCGGGACGGGTCGTAGCTTCTGCTCCGGCCAGGATCTGGGGGACCGCGGCACGGCAGCCAATCTCGATCTCGAGCGGACGCTGCGCGACGAATACGTCCCCATGCTCGAGACGATCATCAATTGCCCGATCCCCACGATTGCCGCCGTAAACGGCGCAGCCGCGGGGGCAGGGGCCAACCTCGCGCTAGCCGCAGATGTCGTGATCGCGGCCGAAAGCGCGTTTTTCCTGCAGGCCTTCACGCGGATCGGCCTTATCCCCGATGCGGGCGGCACGTGGCTTTTGCCCCGCCAGATGGGGATCGCGAAAGCGATGGGGGCGTCCCTTTTTGCCGATCGCATCAGCGCCAAGCAAGCGAGCGACTGGGGCATGATCTGGGAGGCCGTGCCCGATGATGTCTTTGAGGAGCATTGGACAGGCCGCGCGCGCCACCTCGCCACGGGCCCCACGGTAGCGTTCAAGGCGATCAAGGAGGCGATGCGCGCCTCTGACGCCAACGGCCTCGACGAGCAACTGACGCTCGAGGCGCGGCTTCAGGGCGTCTGCGGGGACAGCCGCGATTTCAAGGAAGGCGTCATGGCCTTTACCGAAAAACGCCCCGCCAAGTTCGAAGGCCGCTGATCAGGCCAGCGTCACGAGGATCGTGGTGTCGGGCACGTCGACATCTGCCGCAGCCACACCCTCAATGAGCGCGATGCCCACGCCATTGGCGGTAAGGATCGCGCCCGAGCCGTCGATCGCGTCCGCGATGCCCAGCACCGGCAGGTCATCGGGGTCGATATGGCTAACCTCGAGGCTGTCGACGCCCGGCACGAAGTCTGTGATGACGGCGAGGTCCTGACTGCTGAGCGTGAAGTCGTAGAAGACCTCGAACACATCCGCGCCGCTGCCTCCGGTGCCCTCATCACCTTGCCCGAGAAAGAGCAGGTCGTCGCCCTCCCCACCGTCGAGCACATCGCGGGCGTCATCGTGGTAGGCCACGACGTCGAGCCCGAGGTCATCCGGCAGCGCACTTCCGGTGCGATCGGCGTCGATGATGGCCTCCGCCGCGTCGTAGGAGAGGGTGTTCGAGGTCACGAGGCCGCCGGTCAGGAAGTCGCCGCCGACACCGCCGATCATCGTGTCCTCGCCCGCGCCGCCGATGGCCAGATCGCTCCAAGCCCCCGCATCGATGAGGTCGTTCCCGCCCTCGCCAAAGAGGATGTCGGTGCCCGCGCCGCCGGAGAGTTCATCGATGCCATCGCCGCCCACGAGCACGTCGTTCCAGCCGCCGCCGTCGAGCGTGTCGGAGCCGCCATCGCCAAAGAGCAGATCCTTCCCCAGCCCGCCGCTCAGGCTGTCATCGCCCGGGCCGCCATCGACATCGTCAAACCCTGCGCCCGCATCCACCGTGTCGTTCCCGCGAAAGGCATCGAAGATGTCGTCGCCATCGGTGAGCGTCACATCGTCATCGCCAAAGGTACCTGTGGGTGGCCCGTCCGGGACGGTATCCGGCGCGCCGTCATCATCATCGCCGTCAAAGACACCACCAAGCAGCGCGAGAGGCAAAAGGAGCAGGAGAAGAATACCCATCGAATCAACCGTTTAAGAAACCCTGACGCGAGAATAGCGGTGGTTAACGGGGGATGCGTGAGTTTCTGCTGGAGCTCATTGATCTGGAAACAGTTACGCCCCACTGATCCCAACCGATCTCAATTTGGAAACGGCACCCATAAGCCGATGGCGCGCGCAATCACTGTGACCCCTGCGCCCGCGCGGCGCTCTCGGACGCACGCGGCACTGGATCGAACGCCATTGTCCTGCCATGCTCGCGCTATTCATTTGGATACGAGATTA
Source organism: Pseudomonadota bacterium (assembly GCA_039822945.1). Classification (GTDB taxonomy): domain Bacteria; phylum Pseudomonadota; class Alphaproteobacteria; order Rhodobacterales; family Rhodobacteraceae; genus Shimia_B. The sequence continues at coordinate 7,224 of JBCBME010000012.1, read as the reverse complement.
TGGCGCTCACCAATTCCAGTCAGGGCTACGGCTCTCTCACGAAGCTCTTTCACTGGCTCATCGTGATCCTCTTTGCCCTTCAATTCCTGGGCGGCAACATCATGACGGCCATCGGCTTCAACTCGAGCTTCGCGGGCATCACCACCAACGAGTACTACAACTGGCACAAATCTCTGGGGCTCGTGGCGCTCCTGATCGCCATCTTGCGGCTCATTAACCGGCAGATGGGTCAGCTTCCGCCCTGGGCGTCGACGCTCTCCTCCGGGGAAAAGACGTTTGTCCATCGCGTCGAGCAGGTCTTTTACCTTGCCATGTTCGTGATGCCCATCACGGGCTGGCTCTATGTGATGTGGGGGCATTACGGCGTAAACCTCTTTGGCGTCTGGGAGATGCCACGCCCGCTGCCGCGAGATGACACCCTCCGCGACATCGCCAAATGGGCGCATATCGGGGCAGGGTGGGTGCTTCTGGCCGGGATCGTCGGCCATGTCGGGCTCGTGCTGCGCCACCAGCTGGTGAAAAAGGACGGCTTGCTCAAACGGATGCTGTAACGCCGCCGCGTAGAGCCCAAAGAAAAAGCCCCGCCGGAGCGGGGCTTTTTGCTTATCTGTCTTCGATGTCCACGTAGTCGCGCATCGTCTCGCCAAGATAGAGCTGGCGCGGGCGGCCGATCTTGTTCTGTGGGTCGGCGATCATTTCCTTCCACTGCGAGATCCAGCCCACCGTGCGGCTCAGCGCAAAGATCGGCGTGAACATCGAGGTGGGGAAGCCCATCGCATCGAGGATGATGCCCGAGTAGAAATCCACGTTGGGGAAAAGCTTCTTGTCCGCGAAGTACGGATCCGCCAGCGCCTGCTTCTCAAGCTCCTTGGCGACCTGCAGTCGCGGGTTGTTCTCGACACCCAAAAGCTCCAGCACTTCGTCGGCGGATTGCTTCATCACCTTCGCGCGCGGGTCGAAATTCTTGTAGACGCGGTGACCGAAGCCCATCAGGCGGAACGGATCGTCCTTGTCCTTGGCGCGCGCGATAAACTCGGGGATGCGGTCGACGGTGCCGATCTCCTCGAGCATCTCGAGGCAGGCTTGGTTCGCACCACCATGGGCCGGGCCCCAAAGGCAGGCAATGCCGGCTGCGATACAGGCGAAGGGGTTCGCGCCCGACGACGAAGCGAGCCGCACCGTGGAGGTCGAAGCGTTCTGCTCGTGATCGGCGTGGAGCGTGAAGATGCGGTCCATCGCGCGCTCAAGGATCGGGTCGAGCACGTAATCCTCGGCAGGCACCGCAAAGCACATCCGCAGGAAGTTTCCGGCGTAAGAGCAATCGTTGCGCGGATAAACGAAGGGCTGACCGATATGGTACTTGTAGGCCCAGGCCGCGATCGTGGGCATCTTGGCGATGAGGCGGTGCGTGGCGATCTCGCGCTGGCGCGGATCGTGAATGTCGGTCGAGTCGTGATAAAACGCCGACATCGCACCCACGACGCCCACCATGATGGCCATGGGATGCGCATCGCGGCGGAACCCGCGGAAGAAGTTCTGCATCTGCTCATGGAGCATCGTGTGGCGCGTGATCGTGCCCTCAAACTCTTCGAGCTGATCAGCCGACGGCAGGTAGCCGTAGAGCAGGAGATAGCAGACCTCGAGGAAGTGCGACTTTTCCGCGAGCTGATCGATCGGGTAGCCGCGGTGCAAAAGCTCGCCCTTGCCACCGTCGATGAAGGTGATGGTGGAGTCGCAAGACGCCGTGGATGTGAAGCCCGGATCGTAGGTAAAGACCCCGCCATCTGCATAGAGGCGGCGGATATCGATCACGTCTGGCCCCGCAGTCGGCGAATGGATCGGAAGATCCAGTGTCGTGTCGCCGATCGTGAGCGTGGCTGTTTTGATCCCGTCTTTCATGGTGGCTCTCTCCGATCCTTCCCAGCTGGCTCGGGTCTGCTCACGAATTACGGGTGGCTTTCTCCCGCAGCATCCGTGATCCGGGCTATGGATTCGTCCCGGCCGAGTACCAACATCATATCATAAACACTGGGGGTGACGCTGCGCCCGGCGAGCGCAGCCCGGAGTGGACCTGCCAACTTGCCGAATTTGGTGTCACGCGCGGCGGCAAACTCTGCCATGAGCGCTTCCAATGCCTCTCGCGTCCAGCTACCAGTTTGCAGGTGCGGCGTCAATTCTCGCAGTATACCGCGGGATACATTATCCAGGGCCTTGGCCGCTTTCTCATCTGGGCTGATGGGGCGGTCAGTGAGGATATACGACGCTTTTTCAATGAGTTCCGAGAATGTCTTCGCGCGCTCTTTGAGGCTCGCCATCCCCTGCGACATGAGGCCCCTTTGCGCCTCCGTGAGGGGGGGCTCACCCGTGGCAGCCAGAAAATCCTCTAGGTCTTGCAGCAATGCAGCATCGGGCATGGCGGCAATGTGCTGACCCGAGATATTCTCGAGCTTTTTGAAGTCGAGACGGGCCGGAGACTTGCCGATCCCGCCGAAATCAAACCAGTCGCGCGCCTCGTCGTCGCTAAAGACCTCGTCATTGCCATGGGACCAGCCGAGACGCGCGAGATAGTTGCGCATCGCGACCGCCGGATAGCCCATGTCGCGGTATTCCTCGACACCGAGCGCGCCATGGCGTTTGGAGAGCTTCTTGCCGTCGGGCCCGTGGATGAGTGGGATATGCGCATAGACGGGCAGCGGCCAGCCCATGGCCGTGTAGATCTGCGCCTGCCGCGGCGTGTTGCCGAGGTGATCATCGCCCCGGATCACGTGGGTAACGCCCATGTCGTGATCGTCCACCACGACAGCCAGCATGTAGACGGGTGTGCCATCCGAGCGCAGCAGCACCATGTCGTCGAGATTGGCGTTCGGGAAGCGCACCTCGCCCTGCACCTCGTCGGCGATCACGGTCTCGCCCTCGCGCGGCATCCGCAGCCGCACAACATAGGGCGCATCGGGGTAGGTGGCGGGATCGGCGTCGCGCCACGGGCTCTGAAAGAGCGTTGAGCGCCCCTCGGCACGCGCCGCCTCGCGGAAGGCCTCGATCTCCTCCTGCGTGGAAAAGCACTTATAGGCGTGGCCCTCGGACAGGAGCGCCTGCGCCACCTCGGCGTGGCGGTCCGCGCGGGCAAACTGGCTCACGGCCTCCCCGTCATAGTCAAACCCGAGCCATTCCATGCCCTTCAGGATTGCCTCCGTCGCCTCGGGCGTGGAGCGGGCGCGGTCGGTGTCTTCGATCCGCAAGAGAAACTTGCCCCCACGGCCACGCGCGTAAAGCCAGCTGAAAAGTGCCGTGCGCGCCGTGCCGATATGCATGAAGCCGGTGGGCGAGGGAGCGATGCGGGTGACGACAGACATGAGCTCTCCGTTGGGGTCAGATGGGGTGCCGGGCGCGGGCGACATTAACCTTTTGCTAACCATGCTACGCCTAAGCTTTGGCCGCACCAGCGAGAGGGCGGCGCAGATGGCATTGATCCGCGCGGCATGTGCCACGATGGGCGACGCGCTGCAATGTCAGCGCGGGCAGCTTCTGTGCTGGGCGCCCATTTTTCTGAGCATCGGGATCGGCGGATACTTCGCGCAGGCGCACGAGCCGGGGGACATGATGCTCTTGGCCATCGTGGGCGCTGGGGTCGTGAGCGTCGGGCTCGCCTACTCCCTGCGTTTAAGTTTTGGGCCCGCTTTGGCCGCGCTGGCCTGTATCGCGCTGGGGTTCGTGCTGGCCTCGGCGCGCGCGCATTCCGTGGGCGGGCCGGTGCTGGAGTTTCGCTATTACGGGCCCATCGAGGGGCGCGTGGTGGCCATGGACCGCTCTGCCTCTGACCGGATCCGGCTGACACTCGACCATGTTTATCTTGAGGGCGTCGCGGCGCACCGGATCCCCCACAAGGTTCGTGTCTCGCTCCATGGCCAGGAGGGAGTGCCGATCCCGGGGCCCGGATCCCACGCCATGCTCACCGGGTTTCTGTCGCCGCCGCCGAGCCCGGCTGAGCCGCATGGCTTTGATTTCGAACGCCACGCCTGGTTTCAGGGGCTGGGCGCCGTGGGCTATTCCCGGAGCCCCGCGGTGCGCTTCGCGCCGCCCCGCGAGGGTGCCGCGCTTTGGATCTTTCGGACGCGCATGGCGCTGAGCGAGACGCTGCAAAACGCCATACCGGGGCAGGCGGGAGCGGTGGCGGCGGCTGTGACGGTCGGCGACCGTTCCGGCATGGGCCAAGACGTGCTGACCGATCTCCGCCGCTCAAACCTCGCGCATCTTCTGGCAATTTCAGGGCTTCATATGGGGCTTTTGACGGGGTTCATCTTTGCGCTCACACGGTTTTGCCTCGCGCTGATCCCGCGCGTGGCGCTCACATGGCCCACGCGCAAGATCGCAGCCATCACCGCGCTCGTGGCCGGGGCGGCCTATCTGGCGCTCTCAGGCGGGGCGGTGGCCACGGAACGCGCCTACGTGATGGCGGCGGTCGTCTTTGGCGCTGTCATCCTCGGGCGTCGTGCGCTCACGCTGCGCGCCGTAGCGGTTGCGGCGCTCGTCGTGCTCCTGCTGAGACCCGAAGCGCTGCTCGGCGCAGGGTTCCAGATGTCCTTTGCCGCCACGACGGCGCTCGTGCTGGCGTTTCGGTGGCTTTCGGCGCGTGACATGTTGGGGCTGCCGCGCTGGATCCGGCCCACCTTTGCCGTTGTCGTTTCCTCGGCCGTCGCGGGGTTCGCCACAGCACCCATTGCGGCGGCGCATTTCAACATCTTCTCCCACTATGGGCTCTTGGCCAACCTGCTGTCTGTGCCGGTGATGGGCGCCGTCGTGATGCCTGCCGCTGTCATCGCGGTCGTGCTTTCGATCTTTGGTCTTGCTGGGCCCGCGCTCTGGGTCATGGCACGCGGGATCGACTGGATCCTGGGCGTGGCCGATTGGGTCGCGGGCCTTGACGGGGCCGTGGGTCGCATCTCTGCTCCCGGGCCTGAGGTGTTGCCGCTCCTCGCGCTCGGCGCGCTCATCCTTGCGCTCTGGAAAGGGCGCGCGCGCTATTCGGGCGCGGTTTTGGCGAGCGGCGCCGCAGTGCTGTGGATGATCGATGAGAGGCCTTCTCTCCTGATCTCGCCATCGGGCGGGCTTGTCGGCCTTGTGCAGGAAGAGTGGCGGGTCCTTTCAAAAGAACGGGGGGACGGGTTCGTTGCGTCCATCTGGCTTGAGAACGACGGCGACAGTGCCGATCAGGCCGCGGCTTATGCCCGGCGCACGGGCGACCCGCTACGTCTGGGTGATCAGGCCTTTGTGCACCTGACGGGGAAACGCGCGCGGGAGGCCACCTGTGCGGGCAGTGCCATCCTCGTGCTCAACGACACGCCGGAAGCTACGCTGCCTTGCGCCACCATCACGCCCGCCTCCCTCCGAGAGACAGGCTCCATCGCGTTCTTTTTTGATGGCGACAAGCTCACCCGCCTCACCGCGCGGGACGTCACCGGCGCGCGTCTGTGGAACACGCCAAGCCTGCGGGAGGCCGCATTCCAAAGGAGACCAGTACGGCCTGACGCATCACCCGCCCCCGAGGGGACGGAGCGCATCCTCGCGCAGCGCGCCGATCAGTAGGAGCGGATAAGTCCGACGAGACGGCCCTGAACCTTCACCTGATCATCGGAATACATCCGCGTCTCATAGGCAGGGTTTGCCGCCTCTAGTGCGATGGTGGAGCCCTTCCGGCGGAAGCGCTTGAGCGTTGCCTCATGCCCTTCGACGAGGGCCACGACGATGTCGCCATTGTCAGCCGTCGTCGTCTCGCGGATCACCACGATGTCACCGTCATTGATGCCCACGTCGATCATGGAGTCGCCCTTGACCTCGAGCGCGTAGTGCTCGCCTTGGCCCGAAAGCATATTCCCCGGAACGGCGACATGGGTTTCGACCTGCTGGATGGCCTCGATCGGGACACCGGCGGCGATCTTGCCCATCACGGGCAGATCAACGGCGCCAACGCTCACCACGGACAACGAAGCGGGCGGCGTGCTGGCTGGCTTATCGCCCTCGATCACGCGGGGGGTGAAGCCTGATCCGCCAACCATCGCGTCCGGCAGGCGCACGATCTCGATCGCGCGGGCCCGGTGCGCCATGCGGCGGATAAAGCCCCGCTCCTCAAGCGCGGTAATCAAGCGGTGGATGCCGGATTTCGAGCGCAGATCCAGCGCCTCCTTCATCTCGTCGAACGAGGGCGGAACGCCGTCCTTCTGCATGCGCTTGTGGATGAAAAGGAGCAGGTCCTTCTGCTTTGTCGTCAGCATATGCTCGCCCTCTCTTTGCTTATCAGGGGTTTAGCCAGGGTCGTTTTGCATATGTTCTATGGATGTTCGCTATTTGTGTCAAGCCGGACGACATCGACAGCACTGCCTGCAGCGCGGGCGGGCGCGTGGGGTGGGATAACGGCGAGCGCGTTGGCCTCTGCCATGAGCCTGAGGAGCGAACTATCCTGACGGTCAAAGACGGAGATCTTTCCGCCCTGAAGCTTGCCGCGTGCGTAATGCTCGCGCGGGCCGCCTGCGGGCAGGTCGTGGGTGAGGATAGCTGTATGACGCGGCGCGGGGGCTGCGGGCAGGCCCAGCATCACGCGCACCATGGGCAAAAGGAAGATCTGCCCGCAGACAAGCGCAGAGACCGGATTGCCCGGCAGCCCGATGACCGGCGTCGTCCCTAGCCGACCCGCCATGAGCGGTTTGCCCGGGCGCATCGCCACCTTGTAAAAGCTCTGCTCCATCCCCGCGGCACCTGCGGCGTCTCGCACGAGATCGTGTTCCCCCACCGAGGCTCCGCCAATCGTCACGATGAGATCGGCCCCACGGGCAAAGCGGAACGCGGAGGCAAGGCTATCTGTCGTGTCGCGCGCAATCGGCAGCATGCGGGGCAGGGCGCCCGCCTGCCGCAAAAGCGCATCGAGGCCGAGTGCATTCGAGGCGATGATCTGGTCGTCGCGCGGTGCCTCCCCTGGCATCACGAGCTCGTCGCCCGTGGAGATAAGCGCGATCTGCGGGCGGCGGGTCACGTTCACCAGCGGCGCGTTCATCGCGGCCAAGAGCGCGACATCGGCCGCAGAAAGCGCGCGCGGCGCGGCGATCGTCTCACCCACCGCGAAGTCCTTGCCGCGCGGCCGGATGTTGGCCCCGGCGGGCTCTGGCGCGGTCAGCGTGATGCGATCTCCCGCGCGGGTGACATTTTCCTGGATCTCGATGTGATCTGCCCCCG
>JBCBME010000011.1:0-18063 GCA_039822945.1 Pseudomonadota bacterium | reverse complement strand
TGAAATCCGACGTTCCAAAAGGCGACGGGCGTGGCCGCGCCAAACGTGCGCCTGCGGATCGCGGTCAGGTAGCCCGGGGTCGTCATGTAGATGCCGCCGAGATGGAGCAGATCCCCGAGGAGCTTGTCTTCCATGAACGAGGCGTCGATGAGCGCGCGGCCTCGCGGGGTGACGGCTGCGGCGCAGGCGGCTTCGATCGCGTCGCGAGACAAAAGGTATCCGGAGCCGCCATCGGCGTAGGTCGCGGGCTCCGGTGACTTGTCGAGCTCCAGCTTGCCTCTTTGCGTGCTGGCTTTGGCCTGGTGCCACGTCCTGTCCATCTCTCCGGGCATCCGGGTGAGCTGGCGGCCGATGTAGTCCCCTGACCGCCAATCGAGCGCTTCAAAGAGGGCCGGCGCATCGACGAGACAGTCATCGTCTATCTTGAACATGTGAGCCTGGGGCGCGTGGCGGCGCACCCAGTTGATTGTGGCGAGGGTTTTCGCTGGGAGGCCCTCGTAGTCGTCGGGCGCATCCACGCGCAGCACGTCGCCTTCGAGTGTGCCGTCGCCATTGCCCACCACCACCACGTAGGGGATCCCCATCGACTTGAGATCCGACAGCCATCCAGCGCGAAGCTCGGGAATGCGGGTCTCAAGGAAGGGTTCGCAGGAAAAGACGGTCACGATGACGTCGTTTAAGGCGTGAGGCGCGGGCAGGGGGCTTGTGTCGGGGAGCGCGGGGAGGGGCGGCAGACTGCGTGCCATGGCCACTTTGTCTGTCGTGCCCTCGGGGAGAGCGGTCAGCCGTGCAATGACGACCTGGGCTTCGGCAGGTTGGTTCGCGCAGAGCCGGGCGAGCCCCATCCGAACGGCCGGAGCCCTACGGCGCCAATAGGCGATGTCTTGACGGGGATCGTCAGGATCCTCCGGGTCTTGCCCGATGATCCAATCAGCAAGCCACGCGCGATCTTCTGCCGCCTGCAATCCGGACAACAGGGATAGAGCGAGGCCGATTCCGAGATAACGCGCAGTCTCAACATTGAGGCGTGCGAGATCGTCCAACACTGTTTGATCGAGCGGGGCGCGCCCCTCGACGATCGCTGCAAGACGCGGATGCAGCGCCTTTTGAAGCCGGTGAAAGGGGCTGACATCCTGACTGGGCAGAGCGTCACGGATCGTGTCGGATACCAGGTCTGCGACGGCGTCGCTCGCTGGCGGTGTCCCGGGAAAGGCCATGTGCCGGAGCGCCGCATAGCCCGAGGCGGTCGGGTCGAGACCCTCGAGAGGAAGGAGATGCGGTCGATCCAAAGCGTTGGCAGCGTCGCTGGCAACACCGGCGGGCCCAAGATACTCTGCACGCAGGCGCGACATGTCCCCCACGCCGAGATGTTGGAGTGTGTCGAGGGCCCGGGCGCGCTCTTCGATGTCTTGGGGGGCATCGAGTGCCCCAAAGGCCTTGCGCGCAAGCGCGAAACGGCTTGGAAGGCCTTCGTCCTTGAGGGTCTCCCAAAAGGCTGGGTTTGCTCCGTAGACCGAGATGAGTGTTTCCTCAGCGTGCTTTCGGAGCGGTGCGCTCAGCCGGTCCAAATCCAATACGAGGTCGGCCGCCCACGCGATCAAAGCGGTGCAGTTTGTGCGGCCCCAGTAGTCGCGCCCTTCGTCCCGAAGCCAATCGAGCAAGATCTGGAGCACTCTTTGCTGCGATGCCTGCGAAATTGACCCGCGCCCGGATTGCGCGGCTTTGCCCGCCCAGGCGAGCGCGGGGGTGACGCGCCACCCGTTGCCTGCAACCGTCATCCTTGCGACTGCAGCGACGAGATCGGAATTCCGGCCTTCCTCCCAGAGGAATGGGACGCTGCTCGTGAGTGTCCACGGGTCCGCGCCGTCTTCTGACATCGGGATGGGACCGAGATCCTTTTGCGCGAGGGCGGCATAAAATGCGTCCCAATCATTGCTGAGAAGGGCGCTTTCCGACATCTGCCGCACGAGAAACCACGTGGCCTCCGCGTCGGGTGGCAGATCGTCGAGGAGCCGCGGCCAGTCAAATTCTGACCCACGCTCCGCCATGCGGCGGGCCCGTGCCACAACGGCAGACGCAAGGGGGCCGATCGTATCGCCCTCAAAGCGCGCCGTCCGGGCGAGGTTGGGAAGAACGGCCTCGAGATCAAAGCGGCTCGTGAGCCGTGCCAACTCGGCTTGTGTGTCCGGACCCAGGAGCGGCGTCAGGTCTGCCAATGCCACGAGCTCGATCGTTTGCAGTATGAGATCAGCGTCGCCCATAGGTAGGCCTCGCTGGAGGAGCCCTGCTATTCGCTCTGCAAGCATGGGGCGCGTGAGTTCGAGTGCAGGCAAACCGGGTGCCCTGATGGTGAGCGCCCCGCCCGAAGGCACTGTCGACCAGACCCGGGCGGGCAGTGTCGCGCGGGCGCTGCGCTGGCCGGGCTGGCGGGCCGCTTCCAGGAGGGGCATCGCGAAGGTCTCGCTTCCGCCTGTGACCTCAGCGTTTGACGGATCTGGTGCCCGCAGTTGCAAGCGGCTGTCGAGAAAAAGGGTTTCGGCCGCATTATCCGGTGCCAGATCAAGTGGCGAGACCGCCCCGCTCAGACCCAGATGCGTGATGAGACCGAGGCGATTGACCCCGTTGCGGCGTGCCATGTTGCGCTGTGGCAGCGACCAGATGAGCCGGTCTTCGATCCAGAGGCGCGCGGCCGCCCCACGTTGGGCAGATGCTATTTCGATCGTGATCTCGAAGCTGCCCGGGGGCAGGGGCGTCTCTTTCGCGCGTTCGCGTCGCCAGACGCCGTCGGTGCGCGTGTCGTTGACGACGACAAGGCCATCATCGAGGCGGAAACTGAAGTGCAATGGGACGCTGATCCCGTCACCCGCGTAAAATGAGATGTTTGCAAAAGCGCCCTCGCCACCCTGGACCATCAAGCGCGCGATGCTGGAGGTTGCCCCGGCGACAGAAAAGGCGTGCGCGTGCTGATCAAAGCCCTCGCCACGCCAATCGAGGCGCTCGGCTTTCGCTTCTCCGGGTAGGAGCCCACCCGCGGCGAGGCGCGCGCGTTCTTTTCCGCGAAAGAGCCTCAGGAGCCCGCCCGTGTCGAAAAGGCGTGCAAATTTGGGGCCGATCTGCGGGTCAAAGCCCGCCGGCCAAGCCTCGCCCACACGCCCCATGCCGCGGCGCGCTATGAGGCCTGCTGCGCCTAGTTGCGCGGCGAGTTGGGCGATGCGGCTTCGTTTTGGACCCTCGAGCAACCAAAGCCGGAGGCCACGCGCGGTCAGGCGCCGCTCCCAACCGGCAGGAAGGGCTTTACGGGCCGCTTCGGGGAGAGCCACTTCGGCCGCGCGCAGATCCGCAGCCACGCGCCAGACGGGGGTCTCCGCATCAAGGAGGGCGCGCGCGCCTGCGCCGGGGTTCAGGGCCACGTCCGCGCTCGGCAAATAGACACTGCGCTCTGCCATGAGGAGGCTGCCCAGCACGAGCGGCCATTCACTGTAGCGCCCGCCATCGCTGGGAACGAGCGCGTGTTGCGTCAGGAATGCCCGGTCAAAGATCGCGGCCGAGAGGGCCAGATCGGTGGCGAGAGCCTGGTTCGGTGTCGCGCGAAAAAGGGCAGGCTGCCCGTCATGGGCGGGCGTCATCTCCCTTTCAAAGCCCGCGTGTCCTTCTTGGTCTGGGCCGACGCGACGCGCGCTCACGCCAATCTCTCCGTCAAGGGCGAGCATCGCTTCGACCCGGTCAAAGAGCGCCCAAGGACCCGGTATGTCACCGGCGTCGAGCCAGATCACAAAGCGGCCCTGCGCATCGTTCAGTCCAAAGCCGCGCGCGCGCCCCGCGCTTGCGCCGCCGGTTGCAACATGCACCTGCGCCGCGTCCAGTGCGCCGCCATGCGGAAGCCGATTGAGCAGCGTTTCAACGCGCGCTTTCGCAGGCCCGTTATCCACCACCAAGAGGAGCTCGAAGCCGGGCCCATGCTGACCTGCGAGCGCGGTCAGAGTCGCTTCTAGGGGAGCTGTCTCGGTGCGTCCGTCCCACGGAACGATGACGCTGAGGGGCAGGTTTCCTTCCAATTCGAGACCCCAGACGCGCGATGCTCCGCTCGCAGGATCCGCGCGATAGCTTTGTCCGCGTGCCTCCAGAAAGGCGCGGGCCTTTTCAGCGAAGATCGCCCTGCGGTCGGGCGTGCGCAAAGCCGTGCTTCGCTCACTCAAAAGACGGCAGGTGAGTGCTGAGGCTGCGTCGGGTCCCTCGGGCAAGTCTTCAAGGAGAGGCAGGATGTCTTCGAGCACCGTGAGCTGGTCAAACACGCGGGTGCTGTCTGTTTCGGTGATCTGTCCGGGTCTGCCCCGCGTCTGGTCGTAAAGCGCATCCGAGAGATGCACGATTCCCGGTGCGCGGCGAGCGAGCGTGAGGAAAAAGGCGTGATCTTCGAACCAGGTGCCGGGCGTGAAGCGGGTCTCGCCAATGAAATCCGCGCGGTAGAGTTTGTTCCACGCTGATGGCATGTGGCGGATGACGTCGGCCGCAGTCCCAAAGGTGAAGATCTGCTCCCCGGGGGCGAGGCCTGGGTCAGGTGTGTCGATGATCCCGGAGTGGATCCGGCTTGTCCCGTCAGGGTAGCGATTCCGGATGCCACAGGCCGCCCAGTGAATGTCCGGGTGACGCTCCAGCGCGTCAACGAGAACACCGAGGTAGTCGGGGCTCACACAATCATCGCTGTCGACGAAGGCGATGTAGCTGCAGTGAGGGTCTTGGAGCGCCGCGTCGAGGCCCGCATTGCGGGCAGCAGACAGGCCCGCATTGTCCTGAGATATGATCGAAAAGCGCGGATCGCCGTCCACCGTGGCGAAGACCCGCTCAGCGCTCGCATCTGTGCTCCCGTCATTGACGACGATGACGTCAAACGCGCCATGGTTTTGCGCCTTCAGGCTTTCCAGGCAGGCTGTGACGTGGTCTTCGACGTTGTAGACCGGCACGATCACCGTCACATGGCGCGCGCCGCGCTTCTTGGAAGTCGAGGCGGATGTGGCGCTCATCGTCAGGACTGAAGGCGGCAATGAATGTCGAACCAGCCGGGCTTCTTGCCCCGGGCGCGCACCTCTTCTCGGCGGGCTTGGACGACGTTGCAGCGTTCAAAGAACTCCTCAAGCTCAAGCCAGTCCTCAGGCGGAAGCTCGCGCCCAAAACACCCGCTCATCGTGCCGGTGAAAGCGATGGGGACGTAGTGACCTTCGCGAGCGGGCGAGGGTGGGGGTGCGAGGTGGCTGGCTCCCTGGCGCACTACCTGGAAGTGTCGGTACCCAAGGGATGCAGCGTGCGCGAGAATGCGTTGCCAGTCCGGGTTCATTTGAAACGACAGGTAATGGGGGACGCCCTGCGCGCCGGTCAGGCCGGTGACGATGTCATGCTCTCCGCCTGGCCCCTCCACCTTGATGTATCGGGGGAGACCGTGGCGGGTAATTGCGTCTTCTAGGAGAGGGCGTGGCATACCGCCATTGGGCGTTAGATCCGCCTGATGGACGTGAAGGTGCCCGGTCTCGATATCGGCGCCAAGGCGGGTCTGGATCGCGTCTGCTCCTTCGTCGTCGAGCGGGACGGACAAGACGGAAAAACCCTTTGCCAAGTAAAAGGCCGTGTCATCCCCCGACCCCGCCCCGATGTCGAAAATGAGGCCTTCGGTCCCCTTTGGCTTTGCCGCGCCGGTATTTATTGGTGGCAAGCTTCGAGTCGCGGTTTCAAAGCGAAAACCCTGTTTCTCGTAAGTCTTGGTAAGCACTGCGCGCGCGGCGCCAAAATTGGGCACAGCATGGGCGATGCTTTGGGAGTTTTGCGCCTTTTCAGTGAGGGCTTCACGCACAAGCTCATCATATTTCTTGTGGGTGCCTGGCACGATCCCGAGGCAGTCCAAAACCTCTTCGACTGTGCGCTTTCCTGCATCGAAGTCGCCGTAAATCTCTTCAAAATAGACGAGGAGCGGCACGTGACCTGCCGTGTCGAACTGGCCAGCAAGCCAGCGCCGGAGTTTGGCGCAGGTCACCATGTGGCTGCGCGCTGACTTGATTTCGATCTCGGGCAGGGCTCGGGTTCCTGCAGAAATCTCCTCATAGATGTCCGCAGCTTGCTCTGCGCCCCAGGCCCCGGTGAGCTTGGCGAGCTCGAGCGATAGGATCCGATCGACCTCCGCACCGCGATCCAGCACGATGTGGCGATAGCCTAGCTCCGTTGTCATCCGAATGAGGGCAAGGTTTACCATCTCGGGGACGAGCTCGTAGCAGTGTTTTATGAGTGGTCGCGTCTCAAGGACCTGCGCCATCTCGGAGACGAGGCCGGCGGCGTCGCCATCCTTGGTCCAGCGCTCCGTCACATGCCCGAATTTCCGGTCAAGGTTGAACGGCTCGTGCTGGGTGCCTTTGTGCTCGGAAAGGGTGGTGAGGAGCCCTGTGAAGGTCGTTCCGCCTGTGCGGCGCATGGTCCATATGACAAATGGATCGCTCACACCGGTCCTCACAATTCGTTCGTCTTATCCAGCGGCGACTAGCATTCCTCGCTAGGTGCAACAAGGCAATAGACCCCGTGGGCCGCGCGCTGAACGGGGCTGTGTTTGCCGGCTTTTGTGCGCAACCGAGCTTGAAGACTGCTAAGATTGATTATGATTAATTAAGATCCGCCTTCGTGCCTCGGAGCCTTGCAACCCTCAAGAGAAGAAGAAGTCACCTGCATCAAGGCTGCTCAGCAACACGTCGGAAAGCGTGATTGTCCCGGACCCCAAGGTGATAACGACGTCGTTTCCCTGCTGGCTGAGGTCGAGTTCCCCAAAGTCAGCGGCGCCGCTGGCAATAAAGATCACGTCTTGTCCCAAGGTGAAGTCGGCCACGGTGTCTGCGCCTTGGTTATTGTAGAACACGAAGGCGTCATTCCCGCCGCCACCGATCAGAATGTCATTTCCCTGACCGCCCACGAGGGTGTCATTTCCGGCTGAGGCGTCAATCGTGTCATCGCCCGACCCGCCGTAGCCTTTGTCGTTGCCACGGCCGAGGCGGAGCTCGTCGTTGCCATTGTCTCCGTTGACCAAATCGTTGTCTGCGCCGGAGCCAAGCAGATCGGCACCATCTCCGCCAAAAAGCGTGTCGTTGCCGCCATTGGCCCAAAAGGTGTCATCGCCCAGCTCTCCCCAAAGCTTGTCTCGCCCCGGGCCGCCGCCGATCAGGTCATCGCCGCCCTGGCCGTTGACCTCATCGTTGCCGCGCCCGCCCCAGAGCGTGTCGTTGCCCGTGCCGCCGGTGACGAGGTCGTTGCCTTTGCCACCGCCCATCGAATCATTACCCGACCCGCCGAAGAGATCATCGTTGCCATCGCCCCCATAGGCCTCGTCGTCCCCGTTGCCGCCATTGAGGGTATCGTTCCCAGACCCGCCACCGATGAGGTCATTGCCCCAGCCGCCCACTACGAGGTCGTCGCCGGCCCCACCCCAAGCTTCGTCAAAGCCCGTATTGGCGTAGATCGTGTCATTGCCGTCACCCCCGAAAATTTCGTCTCCCCCTTCACCACCCTCGATGAAGTCGCTGCCAAAACCTCCGTCGATGGCATCGCTGCCATTGCCGCCCTGAATGGTGTCGACGCCGTATCCGCCATTGATGGTGTCATTGCCCTCGCCGCCGCCGAGAGAGTCGCCGCCCCCTCCTCCGGTGAGCGCATCATTGCCCTCACCGCCTTGGATCGAGTCTCCTCCCCCGCCGCCAACGATCGCGTCGTTGCCTTCGCCCCCTTCGATGGAATCGTCGCCGCCATTGCCCAAGAGCGTGTCGTCGCCCCCGCCACCACTGATCGTGTCATCGAGTGCTGAGCCGCCGACGTCATCGTCGCCGGTTGTCCCCACAATGACGTCGCCCGCATCCGGGGACAGCACCAGCACGCGATCCGGGCCGATGAAGCCCAGGCCAAAGATATCAGTGGCATCAAGAGGAAGCCCGCTTTTGGAGCGGACGTCGATCGTGGCTTCGCGAAATGTGATCCGAGCCCCCCAAGACGTCACTTGGATCGTGAGCTGACCAACAGAGCGCAATAGCGGAAAATCAGACAGATCGAGCACGTCCGTGCCGGGCTCGAAGTCCATGATGCGCGTGAGCTGCGCATCTGCATCGACGACAAAGAGATCGCCTCCGTTGCCGCCCCAGAGATCGCCGCCGCTTGAGCCCCCAATCAGGATGTCGTCGCCCGCCCCGGCGTCGAGCGTGTCTGCACCCCCATCGCTGCCGATGAGCATGTCGTCACCCGCGGTACCGGCAACAGTGCGGCTGCCCACATTTGCCTGGATGGTTGCGCCGAGGTTCGAGATGTCGATCGAAAACTGCGTGATGCCGCCGGAGACGGTGCTCGACACAAAAAGCTGGATGGAATCTCCGACGATCGTCGCCTGCAGCTGATCGACGTTTTGAAGACCCGCGCCGATGGAATGTGGCAGCGTCTGCAGGTGTATGAGTTTACCGTCCGGGCCAAGGGTAAAGAGAGAGAGACCATCGTCCGCGCCCCCCGCGATGATGAAGGCGCGGTCGCCGTCCTGCGCAACCGTGAGCGTGGTGAGATCGTCAAACCGGGTGGTGAGATTGTCGATCACATGGTCAATGGGCACGAGCGCCCCATTGGGTTCCAGCCGCATGACGCTCAGGGAGCTAGAACCCGCGCTGCCCACGATCACGAAGGTTGTTCCAAAGATATCAACCGTTTCCATAGCCGTGGGCAGGGCCACGCCCAGCCCTTGCGCAGCTCCGGAATAGCCCGCGAAAGTCAGGGCGCCGGTAGCATTGTCGATCGTGTAGCTCATCACGCCGTTGGTGATTTGGTCTGTGGCCAAAAGGAATGTCTGCCCGCCCACAGTCACGGTTTCGATTTCCGCGCCTGCGCCCAGAACGAAAGCTGTTGACTGGGTCGTGGCTTGGCCCGCTGCCCCAATCGTGTGAACGCTCAGGACACCTGTTTGCCCGTCGACGATGTAGCCCGCCATCCCACCGCCGAGATCGGCCATGGCAAGGCTCGCCATCTGCGAGCCCGCCGCATTGGCCGCGAGGATGGAGTTCAACGCCCCAAGCGTGCCACCGCCGTCAATGTCGTAGCTCACCAGATTGCCGGACTGATTGCCGCCAAAGACAAGCTGGGTCTGGCCGCCGATGGTGACGACTTCCACGATACCGGCCGCCGCATTCGATGTCTGGTTGTTGAAGAGCTTGGTGTCGATCAGGCTCGCGGTGCCGTTCGACGCGAGGCTGTAGGCCACCAACCCCCCGTGGATGCCGGTGGAGGCATAAAGATACGTTTCACCGTTCATCTGGCCTATGGCGAGGTCGCGTAGATCGAGATCGAGCAGGTCCACGCCCGTCAGAAGCGTGCTCTGATAATCGATCTGCATCATCCGACAATCGTCCCCGCCAGCGTCCACCACAGCGCGCGGCGGATGTCGGTTTGTGACCGGTGGGGCGGGGCCAAATCGGCGCGCAAACGTGGCGGAAAGAGGCCTCTGATGTCTGATTAAGCATTGTTTTTAAACAACTTTTAGGAGGTTCAGAGGGAACAAGACTTCTCGCTTTTGCCTAAACTTGGCGGGATGCGATGCGAGCCCTTGAGCTGTGCTCCGAATTCGCTCGACGCTCGCAAAAGAGCCGGCGCAACACCCATCGCGCGCCGCGTTAGCGTTTGAAGAAGCAACCGCGATCATGTTGCGCCGCGGATTACGCGACCAGCTTCTATTCAAGGAGATCTCGACCATGCAGGACGTCTCGGCCCGGCTGGAACTGCCCTTCATCAAACCCAGCCAAGCGCAAAAGCACGTCACCCATAACGAGGCGATCCAGGCGCTTGATACGCTCGTTCAGGCGACGGTTGAGGCCTTTGACGCAGAGACGCCCCCTGCCCTGCCTGAAATCGGTCAGACTTGGGCGCTCGGCGCCGCGCCCACCGCGGACTGGGCCGGCTTTCCTCAGCATCTGGCGACATGGCAAGGCACAAGCTGGCTCTTTCTTGCGCCGGGTACCGGGTGGCACGCGATCTCCGCGACGGAGCGGAGCCTCCGCTTTTACGATGGCACGGTTTGGACGCTCCTTGAAGGGGGAGACCTCAATCAGGTCAATGGCCTGGGCATCGGCACGAATTTTGATGCGGTGAACAAACTCGCCGTATCCTCTGACGCCTCTCTGCTCAACCACGCCGGTTCGGGGCACCAGGTGAAAGTCAATAAAGCAGCGGCCAGTGATACCGCGAGCCTGCTCTTTCAGACGGGCTTTTCAGGTCGCGCGGAAATGGGCACGGCCGGAAGCGATGACTTCGAGGTGAAGGTGAGCGCTGACGGCGCCACATGGTTCAGCGGGTTTCGGATCGCGCCCGCCACCGGAGAGGTTACGGCACCGAATGGCCTAAGCGTGGATGGTGCGCTCACCGGGTCTGCGGTCCAAAGCGGGCTCACGGATTCCACCGCGGGCCGTCTTTTGACGGTCGGGGCATTCGGCGTCGGCCAGACGGGGACGCCCACAACACTTGCGGATGTGGACGACGCGACGCTGCCGAGCGGGTTCTACAGGACCACTTCGACCACTGCTAACTCGGGCACCTTGCCCGGGGCGGCTTTCGGTCAGCTCATCGTGATGCGGTATTCCTCAACGATCAGCACGCAGATCTATGTCACGAACTCCACGACTGCGAATGTGCGCTTTGCGTTCCGCACGCATAACGGAGGCGTATGGTCGAATTGGCGCGAGTTTTGGCACACAGACAAAACGACGGTGGATGCCAATGGCTTTCTCAAGGAAGCTTCCCCCATTGTTCGCCTCAGCCATGACGGGACGGCTGAGCCTGCGGTGCCTGTCGGGGCCGCCTTCTCACGCAATGGTGCAGGCTCCTACCGGCTCGACGGCGTGCCGCCTCTGTCAAAGGCAGGCTGGCAGATCGAAGTGCCGCAAGATCACAACGGCAATCGTCTTGTCCATGTGGCCACCAGTTATGACGTGGCTGAACGGGCGCTCGCGATTGAGACTTCAACGATCACGTGGGATAGCGCTCGTGGGCTCTGGGCCGGCGGCGATCCGGTCGACATTCCGGCTGGGCGTTGGGTTGATTTGAGATTCGCGGAGTGAAGGTGCCGTACCGGCGACCGTTCAGGCCTCTGAGAGCTCGTCCTCCTGCGTGGCACGATCCTCGATAAGCTCGGCCACGCTTCCCTCTATAATGGTTGCAGGCGCGGAGCCCTTCGGCAGCACGAAAAGCCGCAGGTCAAAGAGTGTGAGCGAAACGTCGTGCGACGGTAGCGGGATGATTAGGGTGTGAAACTTGCCGCTGCCAGCCATGGCTGAGTAGGGCTGCACTTCGTGAACCATGCTGCCTGCGCTGCGGCGCGCGCGCATCTCGGCAGGTCTGTCGAGCGGCGTGTCCTCGAACGCCTCGCCCTCGGAGGAGCGAATGAAGATGTCGAGATTGCTTGCAGGGCTTGCATGGCTGTCGAGCACCAGCCCCACGGTATCTCCTGCTTCAAGCTCTGCTTCGCCGAGAACGAGGTTCAGGGTGAACCATTGCGGAGCGGAGCGGACTTCTGCTGTCAGAGAAAGGAGCGCATCGCCCGGATAGGCTGTCGTAACCGAAAGGTCGCCCTCTTCAGTGTCCCAACTCATATAGATGCCTTCGACGGGGATCTCGCCCGGGTTCGCGGGGTCTCCTAGCGTCGTTTTGCGAAGTGCTGAGACGATCTTTGAACATGATTTTTCGAACGGATGAAGCACGGCGCTGCGACCTTATTCTCGCCCGGAGGCCTGTGGGGCGCGCGGGCATGTAAAGTTGACGAAGTTGATCGTCACGTGATTGAAGCGAGTTTACACGGTTTTCCAGTGGAATACCTGCCCAAACTCAGATCGTGACGCCAATGACGCCGCCTCTAGAACAGACCCATCCCGATGCGCGATCGTCGGCGCGGAACGCGGGCCAAAGCGTGGTGATCGCGGGGTTTGGCGGTGCGGATCAGGCAAAAGCTGCTGCAGCCCTTGTTTCCAAGGCGTTTCCGGAGATTGAAGTAGATGTGGCCGGGAGCCTCGAGGAGGCTGTAAAGGCGCATTCGGCAGGCAAGCGGCTCTTGGTGGTGTGGACCTCGCTCGAAAATGCATTGGTGGCCACGGGTCGCGCTGGCGAAGCGATGCAACCTGCCATGCAGTTTTGGACGCGCCATGCGATCACCGCGCTCCAGGGCTTGAGAAAACATCGGCGCGCCTTGGTGATGCTGGAAAGCCAAAGCATCCAGTACGACGGGCCCGCCTGCGCTGACGTGCTGGCAAAGTGGCTTGGACGGCGCGCAATTACCTCTGAGTTGAAGACGCTGCCATACCCAGAGGTTGATGATCGGGATGCGCTTTTGCGTTTGCGTGCGCGCGGTCTTGTGCATGAGGTGTCTAGCACACGTGCCGCCATCGATGAGCTTTTGGCTATGACGGCTCTGCCGCCTCGATCAGTGGGTTTTGCCGCCTTGCTTGACCGCGTTCGCGCGCGCTTCGCCCAGGAGAAAGAGACGACAGCCGCAGCAGAGGCTCGGCGCGATGAGGTCGAAGGTGAGCTCGTCGCAGCGCTGGACACCATTGAGAGCCAGGAGAACGAGCTGGAGCGCCTCAGCGAGGTCGAAGCAGATCTCGCGAAAGCGAAAGACACCATCGAGCGTCAACAGAACGATATGGTCAGCCTTGAGGAAGCGCTCCTCAAAGGTCGCGAAGACAACGCCGAGCGCGTGCGCCTCCTCACCCACGCCTTGCAGGACCTTCAAGCGGCGCTTGAAGACGAGAAGTCAGGGGCGGAGATTTCAGCCCTTCGTCTCTCCATGGCGGAGCGCACGATTTCCGATCTCAAGACGGGCCGCAATCATCGAGAGGAAATCCTGGCCGCCGCAGCTCTCAAGCTTGGGCGTGACATCGACGACCTCAGCGCTGAACTTGCGGATGTCTGGCAGGCATCTGAGGCGGCCCTCGAGGCACAAGCAGATCCTGAGAGCGATGCTGATGGCTGATTTTCGGGCATGCTGAACCCTTGGGTCGATAGAGAGACCAACGCGTCCGGACTTGGGTGAATGGCGTTTCTCTTCATCGATGCTCAACATGGCCTCGGCAATCGCCTGCGGGCTATGGCTTCTGCCGCTGCCATCGCGCGGGTCACGGGGCGCGATCTGGTCGTCATCTGGCGCCCTGATCACCATTGCGACTGCGAACTGAGCGACGTGATCGACTACCCGGGTCCGGTGATCAACGATACGGCCGCGGATCTCGCCAGGCGCGGCGCGTCACAGGTCTATAACTACATGGAAGTCGAGGACGGAGCGGTCTTTGAGGAACCCATCTTGCCCGAAAAGACCGATGGGGATGTCTACATCCGCTCTGCCTATACTCTGGTGAGCCCGCATCTTCGCCATGCCAATGAGCAGACCTTTCTCATGTCTTTGCGCCCCTCATCAGCGGTGCGTACGCTCCTATCCCAAGTCCCTCATTCGTTTGAAGTCGCCGTTCATATCCGCATGGGGACGGGCGAGGCCTATGATCACCTGAGCTACGAGGCCCCGGACAACTGGCCCGCCTATCGTCATGCCGAACTGCTGAAATGGCGATCAAGAAGCCATGTCTCGCGCTTCGTGCAGCGCGTAGATGCGCTGGTGGAAGAAGGCCGGTGCGAACGTCTTTTTCTGGCAGCGGACTTGCCCGAGATCTACGAAGCCTTCCAAGACCGATATGGCGACCGGGTCGTCACACTGCCCCGCAATGACTACGACCGATCTGCCCGCCAGATTGTGCATGGCTTTGCGGATATGCTGCTATTGGCGATGGGCGATCTATTCCTAGCCAGCAGCTACAGCTCGTTTTCCGATCTGGCACAGCGCTTTGCCCCGCCAGGCCGTCTGAGGGAACGTAGTGGAGTTGAGTTCTGATGCGGCATGCGGCTCATTTCACGGGCAATGGCGGCGGATATGCACTCGTCGCTGGGTCCTGCCGGGTTCGCGTCTTGAGCCGCACCGGCCATTGAGGTACTGGCGGCGCAGGGATCCATCCTGTTTGCTTGCTGGATTTTTCTATGAGTGACCCTTCAGCTGACGTGTTTTCGGGTGTCCATCGCACGCTTCTTGATCTTTACGTGTCACTAGAGAACGACGCTGAAGCGCTGCCGCGGGAAGATGTGAAGGCAGCAGTCTCAGCTGTTCGCGCAGGGCTCCAAGACAGCACAGATCAAAAGGTCCGCGCCTGCTATAGCCGCTATGTCAGACTGATTTCGCTCAGCCTTGGCTCGCCTGCTTTCGAAGAAGAGATGTGCCTTGCAAAGGGACCCATGAGCGGTCTGCCCCGTCGCCATGAGGCCAAACGGATCATGGTGAGCGGGATCGGTCGCTCCGGCACCACGATGATCTTTCAACAGATCGCGCGCCTGCTGAAGCTCGCAAAGCTCGACACCAATTATCGCTACGAGCCCTATCTGTGGAACATCAACAGCTCGGCCACCGACGGCAACCAGTTCGGGGTCGCGCAGCTGCATCACTTCGGAATTCAGACCCATCTCGAAACGCCGCTATTCTTCGAGGGGTCGGCACCGCTCCATGATCGGTTTATCGATCATCTCTTCGGTGACCCCAGCGATTGGCGCGAGGGTCGGATGCCTGAGGCGTGCCTGACCAAGGTCATACGCGGATCGGGTCGCCTGAAGTGCTATCTGGAGCGGTATCCGGACCTCAAGGTCATCGCCTGCCTGCGCAATCCGTTTGACACGCTGAATTCAAGCCTTGGGATGTTTTCCTTCTTTGGCGAGGAGTTTCACGCCGACGATCGCTCCCGTTTTCGAACAGAACTTGCCCAGCGGGGATACCCCGCGGATCAGCTTCCCGCGCAGGCACCGCGCGCGATCGAGTGGTATGCCGCTTGGTGGCGCGTCTTTACCGAACAGACCTTGCACGCCGCGCGGGCCTATCCCGACAACGTGTACCTGTTCTGCCATGAAGATTTTAAGCGCAACGCTGGTCGGGTCTTTGAAGAGATCCAAGATTTTATCGGTCTTCACAACGAAGGCATTCACATGGGGCTGAGCCGACCCGCCGGCCCTTCGATCCGTGCCACGAGCCTGACGGCCTCAGACATTTCCAAGCTGTCGGAGCATCAGGCCTTTTACGAGCGCGAAGTCCTCAGTGATCGGATGACCGCCCCGGAGATCGAGAAGGTGCGCCAGACCACGGTGAGCCGCTACGCCCAAGGCACCTACTCCTTCCCTGTCGCGGGGGCAGAGCTTGGCCAAAAGGCCCCGATCCAGCTGCGCGACATGATGTTGAACGAGGCGCAGACCCCGACGACGCGTCTTGTCCATGGTGGCAGCACGCCGCTCGATATGGCAGCGCTCATCCAAAAGCATGGCGGTGCGGCTGCGCAGACCCTGCGCATGCCAGTCAGCGACTCAGATGCCCTCAAAAAGGGCAAGACTTTCGGCGTCGTCCTGACGTGCCACAACAATTCGAGCACCATCGTTGATGCGGTGCTGTCGTGCCTGCAGCAGTCCTTGCCCTATGACGAAATCATCGTGGTCGATGATGCCTCCACCGACGATTGCCGGGAGAAACTGACGCTCCTGGCCACGATGTTCAGCGGGCTCAAGCTGCGCTTTCTCGAAAGCTCGCTTGGCCCGTCGGGGGCGCGCCATATCGGTATCACGAGCCTCGGCACAGATTACTGGACCCAGCTCGACGGCGACGATCTCTTTTGGCCGACCAAGAACGAGGCCGAGGCGCGGGCACTGGACGGGCGCACCGATACCATTGCCTTCAGCGATATCCTGATGGTGCAACCGCAAGGCTCGCATCTGCAGAACACAGCCGCCTACGATGGCACTCAGGAGGCCGCTTACCTGAACATGCTCGCGCGTCAGCCTCAGATCCCGCGCGACATGACGATGCCGCGCGCGCTTTATCTCAAGGCGGGCGGCTACAACCTCGTGAGCCATCTCTACGAGGATTGGGACCTGAAGCTCCGCCTTGCGAGCCTGAAAAAGACAAAGTGGCGTCGTGCCGACGGTGTGGCCGGCACAGTCTACAACCGCATGAGTCCCGGTTTGTCTGCGGCCCATCCCAGCAAACATGCGCGCGCCCTCATTCAGCACTTCTTTAGCGCGTTGGCCGGATTCAACCCGGATCCGGACAAAGTCCTCGATGCGTTCGATCAGACCATGAAAGCCTTTTCCGACACCCACATTTCCGCCGTGGCCCGCCGGCTGCTGGCGGCCGCTCTCGCTAAGAAGACGTTCGATCCAGCGCCGCTGGCAAAGCTTGTCACCACGCGGCAGGCCTATCCGAAGCCCAATGAAGCGATCATTGCAGAGTTCGAGGCTCTCACGGCCGAACTCAGCGAAAAGGAAATGACCTGACCGGCATGATCACGTTCTCTGTCATCACCATTGTCTGGAATGATCGCGTGGGTGCAACGCGCACCATGCAAAGCGTTTTTTCGCAGACCTACCCGCATTACGAGGTGATCGTGCAAGACGGCGCCTCAACTGACGGCACATCGGAGATGCTCCGCTCCTTCGGAGACTGGATCGACGATCTCGTCATCGAGGAAGATGACGGGATCTACGATGCCATGAACCGCGCCCTTGCGCGCGCCACGGGTGACTACCTGATTTTCATGAATGCGGCGGATTACTTCCTGAAGCCTGACGTGCTGGAGCGTGTCGCCCAGATGATCGACCCCGAGAAAGACGATATCTTCGTGGGACAGGCCCTCAGCGCCGAGACGGGCCGCGTGCACCAGTACCGCAAGCCGCACGAATTCTGGGCGGGTTCCACCACCGATCACCAGGCGACGTTCATCCGCCGCGAGCTCATGCAGGAGCTGAAATACTCCACCGAGTACGACATCGCTGGTGATCTGCATTTCTTCACCCGCGCTCGAAAGCGCGGTGCGTCCTTCCGCTATGAGCCGATTGCGATTGCCAAAAAGCCCTTTGCCGTTGGCGCATCGAGCGGGTTTGTGGACCGCGTCCGGGACCGCCTCACCATGCTCGAAGAGGCCTGGGGCAAGGAATATCCCGTCCGTGAAAAGATAACGAATGAGATGGCAACCCACCTGTCGCGCGTCTTTGACCTCGATGCCAACAACTTCCGCGACAAATCCGTCGAAGAGCTTCTGCTCATTTACGAAGACTGGCAGGATCGGTTGAGCGCGGCCTCGGCGCTTTCAAAGCCCTAGGGGCATTGGGCGCTTCAGGTCAGGGGCGCGCTGCTTAGCGCATTACGGACGAGGGTGACCAGGGTATCACGTTCCTGATCTTCTCCGCGGTGATTGACGTGCATCAGCGTCTTTGCGTCATGCGGTGCGGCATCTTTGAGCGCCGCTGGTGACGCCATGTTGTTGAGCTCTTTCGCTACCGCCTCCAGCCCCTTGGCATAAATCTTCAAGCCCAACAGGCCCGCGATCTCGCCCAGGGGTTTCACAGGATCTCCCATGATGTCGCGGTATTGTAGTTCGAGATGTGATCGCCCGGCCCAATAGGCATGGAGCTGCGCCTGCCCGCTTGCTGCTTTCACGATGGCGGCGGCATCGCGTTCGACCCATCCCATGCGCACCAAGGATGCCACGCGCTCGATCAGGTCCCGGTAGGACGTGATGACGACGTCATGGGGAAAGGTGAGCTGCTGGGAGTTGTGCAGCTTGACTATGTGAAAGGCGGCGTCGGGCTTGGCGGCTGGATCGTACTCGTCCACCCAAACGGAGTGGGCGGTTTCTTTTGAGCGTCGGCACAACGCGCGCACCGCATTGTAGACCCAGGTGCTTCCGCTCCGGGGCACGCCAGCCACGACAACGACGAATGGCCGCTTCCGGTCACTGCGTTTGGGCGCTGCATTGCCTGTTTCAACGGTTGCCAAGGTGGTGAGCTGGTGGCGTCTCCGCGCGGCTTCAAGCTCCATGCGAAGCACGGACACATCGCTCTTGAGTTCGTTTATGGCGCGTGGGTCGAACTGCGCGCGCGTCTCTACGATTTGGGCAAGACGCTTTGAGAGGAGCGCTTCCGCTTGAGGAAGAAGTCCCCGGCGCGCCGTTT
>JBCBME010000010.1:0-18288 GCA_039822945.1 Pseudomonadota bacterium | reverse complement strand
CGCGAGGGAGGCGTTTGCGGCCGCTGAGCTCATGGAACAGAAAGCCGCGGAAGAGGCCGCTTCTTCTGAGCAAGCCCTGACGGAAGCGGAGGCTGCGCGCGCTGATGTTCAGACGCGCGAAGCGGCGGCCTACGCTGCGCGGTCGGAGGCGGAAGGCGAAGCGAGCGCGCTCAAGGCAGAGGTTCAGGCCCTGCGCCGCTTGCTCGACCGGGAAAGCAGTGGCGGCGCGCAGCTTCTCGACGAGCTCGATGTTGCACCCGGCTTTGAAAAGGCGCTTGGTGCTGCGCTGGCGGATGATTTGAAGGCGCCACGTTTTGCGGGGAGCGGCGCATCTGGCTGGCGCGTGTTGCCGGATTACGAGGACGCGCCGCGCCTGCCTGAAGGCGTTGAGCCCCTGAGCACGCGTGTGACATTGCCGGACGTTCTCATGCGCCGCCTCGCGCAGGTGGGCGTGATCAAGGCCGCAGATGCGGAACGGCTGCAGCCGCTGTTGGGGCCGGGACAGAGGCTTGTGAGCCTTGATGGAGATCTGTGGCGTTGGGACGGCTTCATCGTTGCGGCTCAAGAGGCGCCTTCCGCGGCAGCGCTGAAGCTTGAACAGATGAACAGGCTTCGCGCGCTTGAGGCCGAGGAAGCTTCGGCGCGCACCCGCGCAGATGCAGCACGTGAGGCCCATGACGCGCTGAGTGCGGAGCTGACCCGCGTGACGGAGGCGGATAAGGCGGCCCGTCTGGCGCGACGGGATGCGGACCGGCATGTCTCGGAGGCGGCGAGGGCACTTTCTCGTGCCGAGAGCGAGCGCAATCTTAGCGAGGGCAAGCTCGAGACGCTGAGCGGAGCGGTCGCGCGGATGCGGGAGGAAGAAACCGCGGCGCGCGCGCAGCTCCTTGAAGCAGAGCGGGCGCTGGCGGCGCTCCCCGATATCTCAGCCGCGCGGGCAGAGCTTGAGGACGTCAAGCTGACTGTGGAGGCCGCGCGCGTGACGATGCTCGCGCACCGCACCGCCCATGATGAGCTTCGGCGGCTCGGTGAGGCGCGCACGAAGCGCGCGCAGGAAATCACGAAGGAGCTGAGCGGGTGGCGCCACAGGCTTGAGACGGCCAAGGCGCGCTCGGGCGAACTTGTGGATCGCAAGGCGGGATTTGAAGAGGAGCTGGCGGGCGCACGAAAAGTGCCGGGCGATGTGGCGGCCCGTCGCGAGGCGCTGGGCGGGGACATTGCAACAGCGGAGACGCGCCGGCGTGCGGCATCGGATGCGCTTGCTGAGGCAGAGAGTATCTTGCGGGCCGCGGTGGATGCTGAGCGCGCGGCGGAACGGACGGCGAGTGGTGCACGCGAGAGCCGGGCCGGGGCCGAGGCGCGATTTGAAGCGGCCCAGGAAACACTCGATGCTGCCACTGATCGCATCCAAGAGGAGCAGAACCAGACGCCTGAAGCGTTGCTCACCTCCATCGGGCGCGATCCCGAGGACATGCCTGCCTCTGAGCGGATCGAGGCCGAGGTTGCACGCCTGCGCAGGCAGCGGGATGCCCTCGGTGCGGTCAATCTCCGGGCTGAAGAGGACGCACGGGAGGTCGAGACCGAGCGGGATGCGCTTGCCTCTGAGAAAGCTGACCTTGAGGGTGCGATCGCCACGCTGCGCTCCGGCATTGCAAGCCTGAACAAAGAGGGGCGGGAGCGACTGCTTGCGGCGTTTGAGGAGGTGAACCGGAACTTCTCAGTGCTCTTCACGCACCTTTTCGGGGGCGGGGAGGCCAAGCTCGTCCTGGTGGAGAGCGATGATCCGCTGGAGGCGGGGCTCGAGATCATGTGCCAGCCGCCTGGGAAGAAGCTCTCAACGCTTTCGCTTTTGTCCGGGGGGGAGCAGACCCTGACGGCGCTGGCGCTGATTTTTGCGGTGTTTCTTGCGAACCCGGCCCCGATCTGCGTGCTCGACGAGGTGGACGCGCCGCTCGACGATGCAAATGTCACGCGGTTCTGTGATCTTCTCGACGAGATGACGCGGCGGACCGATACGCGGTTTCTCATCATCACGCACCACGCCGTGACGATGAGCCGGATGAACCGGCTCTTTGGCGTGACGATGCAAGAACAGGGTGTCAGCCAGCTTGTCTCGGTCGATCTGCAGGGCGCGGAGCGGCTTGTCGCCTGACCGCACCCGATGTGTGCCGGTGGGTGACGCTGTTTGCTGCGCAAAGGCGCCCCACCCACCGTCCCTTTTGGTGCTCCCTGGCGGGATCGCTTTCTTGTGACCGGTCAGTGACGCCTGTTCGGGCTAGCTTTCCAGCACTGGGATAGGAGGACGACGATGATGCGGCTCTTGGTGGCGGGAGTGATCTTTGCTGGCACAATGGTATCGGCACAGGGAATGCGAGACGGCGACGCGCTGTTTTCCGATGGTGAACTCGCTGAGGCGCTTCTGGGGGCCTCTCACACGTTCTTTGACGGGGGGCGGTCGTCTTTTTCCACGACCGACCTCTACTCCTACACCTATCCCGACGGCGGTGTTGCCTATGGGCGCTACGAGGTGCGCGACGGCAGTGTTGTGTGCACCTTCTTCAACCATGGGTTTGAGCGGTGTGACACCTACGTCAAGAACGGCGAACAGCTGGTGCTGATCAACGAAGAGGGCGTGCGCTTTCCGGTCAAGACCGTCGAAGCCGGGCGCGCGCTTTAGAGCGCGTTTAAAAGCGCGGGTGTGGGCCAGGCATCTGCGGGCAGACCGAGCCGCATTTGTTCAGACTGGACGGCGCGGCGTGTCTTGCGACCAAGGATCCCGTCGATGTCGCCCACATCGTGCCCAAGTGCTGCAAGCCTGCGCTGCAGGGTTTTCATGTCTTCCGCGCCGAGGCCCGCCTGCGGCGCGCCTGCGTCGTAGATCGGGGCGCCCTCGAGACGCGTCGCGAAATAGGCCGCCGTCATCACGTAGGTGAAGCTCTGGTTCCATTCGAAGAAGACGCGGAAGTTCGGGTAGGCGAGGAAGGCGGGCCCGCGGTGACCCTGGGGGAGGAGAAGCGAGGCATCCAGCGCGGCGAGGCGGCCCGTGCGGGGGCGCACCCCCAGCTCCGCCCAATCGGTGCTCGAGAAAGTGTTGTCGAGCCCAGTCAGAGACCAATCGAAGCCCTCGGGCACGGTTACTTCCTGAAGCCAGGGCTCGCCCCACCGCCAGCCGAGGCTGCGGAGCATGTTGGCGCCGGACAAAAGCGCATCGGGCGCGGATGTCTTGAGTTTGATCGCCCCGTCTCCATCACCGTCAACGCCGTTCTCGAGGATGTCGCGCGGTAGCATCTGGACCATGCCGATTTCACCTGCCCAGGCGCCCGTGGTGCGGGCGGGGTCGAGCCCGCCTGCCTCGAAGAGTTCGAGCGCGGCAAAGACCTGCGGTCGGAAGAGCTCGGGCCGACGGCAGTCGTGGGCCAGCGTGACGAGGGCGTCGCGCGTGTTGAAGTCGCCCTGAAAGCCTCCGTAATCGGTCTCGAACGCCCAGAATGCTGCAAGGACGCCGCGCGAGACGCCGTAGCGGCTCTCCATCTCATCGAAGACCGATGCGTAGCGCTCGAGATTGAGACGGCCGTTGTCGATACGGTTTTGACTTATGAGCGCGCGAGAGAAGTCGAGAAAGGGTTTTTGAAAGACGCCTTGGGCGCGGTCTGCGCGGAGCACTGCGGGGTCCTGGCGTGCGCCTCCGAAGAAGGCGTCGACACTTGTTGGGCGGTGTCCTTGTGCAATGGCTTCGGCCTTCATGTCTGCAAGGAAGCCTGTGAAGCTGCCACCGCATTGCGCGACAGCGGGGCCCGCGATGAATGTGGCCAAGAGGGCGAAGGGCAAAGGCGCGCGCAACATGAAGGTATCGGTCCTTGTTTTGGCGGAGCTTACGCGGTGAAGGCGGCGATGAGGATCACGATGGCGAGTGTGAGGCTCCAGGTGCGCCAGAGGCTTCCCACGGCAGCGTCGATATCGCTCGGGCCAAGGTCGCGCCGGCCGCGCGGGTTCACGAAGGGAAAGTCTCTCATTTCGCCCTCGTAAGCGCGGGGCCCCGACAGGGCGATGCCGAGCACGCGGGCGAGGGCGCTTTCGGGCCATCCCGCATTTGGGGAGCGGTGTTTTGGGGCTTCTTCTATGACGTCGTGCCAAGCCTCGGGGCGGGCATGCACGGCGAGGATAAGGAGTGCGGTGAGGCGCGCAGGCACCCAATTGAGGACGTCGTCGAGGCGCGCGGAGGCCCAGCCGAACTCGGCGTGTTTGGGGGTCAGGTAGCCCACCATGCTGTCGGCGGTGTTGATGGCCTTGTAGGCGAGCATGGCTGGCAGGCCTCCGATCGCGAACCAGAAGATTGGAGCGATGACGCCGTCAGAGAGGTTTTCAGCTGCGCTTTCGATGGCGGCGCGTGCGATAGCGGGTTCGTCCATCGAGGCGGTGTCGCGGCCGACGATCATCGAGACGCTTCGGCGGCCTTGCGCGAGGCTGTCCCGCAAGGCGTGAGCGACGTCTGACACGTGGTCTGACAGGGAGCGTTGGGCGAGGAGGATGGCGGCGGCGATTGCCTCCACGGGCCAGCCGAGGGACGCAATTAGCGCTCCGATGAGGAGGCTTCCTACGAGGAGGGCGGCTGCAAGACAGACGCCTTTTGCGCGGCGCGCCGTGCCGTGATTGAAACGCGCATCTGCCCAGCCGATGGCGCGACCCATGAGAACGGCCGGGTGCGGGGCGCGGGACCACATCCAACGCGGCTCGCCCAGGATGGCGTCTAGGACCATGGCCAGCGCAAGGGTCATCCCGAGGTCTGGGCTTTGCGAGTTGTGTCCGGCGGAACGGCGTTCCCGCGGCTGGCTGTGCCAGCGCGGATCACCCCGCCCGCCGTCCCCAGAGCATGCTCAAGTTGTGGCCAGCGCGCTTTGGGCGGAAGGCCGACGCGGAGCCATGTGGCGTCGTAGGGAAATACGCGCGTGAGGACGTGTTCGCGCCCGAGGGCGTCCTGCACCGCGGTTGCTTCGGGCACCTGATAGAGCCGGAAGAGGGATGTTCCTCCCAAGGTCACGGCGCCCACTCCTTCCATGAGCGTGTCGAGGCGCGAAGCGTCTTTGTCGAGGCGCGCGCGCGTGGTTTCCGCCCAAGACATGTCTTCCAGAGCTGTTGCGCCGATTTCGAGGGCCGGCCCGGGCACGGCCCAGGGCCCAAGGCGGTCGCGTAGTGCGGAGATATGGGTCGGATCTCCTATTGCGAAGCCCAGGCGCAGGCCTGCGAGGCCCCAGAATTTGCCGAAGCTTTTGAGCACGATGCGGCCGGGGCGTGCGGCCTCCGCAATGAGAGAGGCGTGCGGCGTCACATCGCAAAAGCTTTCATCGATGATCGTGAACGGGGCGTTGGGCGGCAGGCTGAGGGCGCCATCAGGGTTGTTTGGATGCACAACGACCTCCGCCGCCGCGTTGGGCCCAATTTCCCAACCGGCCATGCGAAAGCTTGCTTCGTGCTCATTGTAGGTTCGTGGCGCGATTGCGATCCGGCCAGCGGGTGCCACGTATGGGATCTGCGCGATGAGGGCAGATGCACCGGGCGCTGCCATGATCGCCGCGCCTTCGGGAACAGACCAAAAATGCCGGGCGGCGGTGAGAAGCCGATCCATCGCGGCCTGATCCGGCAGGGCGGTCCAAGCCTCGGGTGAAAGCTCTGGCAGGGGATAGGGCTCGGGATTAATGCCCGTGCTCAGATCGAGCCAATCGGAGCGCGCGCCACCGTAGATCGCGCGTGCTGCATCAATCCCGCCTCCGTGATCCCTGCCTGCCATGGGGCGGACAGGGCCACAGTCTCAGGCCGCTTTCAAGACCCCGCGACCGTGGGGCTGCCACCAGTCGATGTCCGGATTGATAGGGATGATGCGGTGCGGGTTAATGCTCTCGTGGCTGTAGTGGTAGTGCCGCACGATGTGGGCCATGTTCACGGTCTCCGCCACGCCGGGCCACTGGTAGAGCTCGCGCGCATAGGCCCAGAGCGCGGGATAGTCGATGAGCCGCCGCTTGTTGCATTTGAAATGCAGGTGGTAGACGGCATCGAAGCGCACCAGCGTCGTGAAGAGCCGCCAATCCGCCTCGGTGACGCGGGTGCCCATGAGATAGCGGTGCGCGGTGAGGCGCTCATCGAGCCAGTCCATCGTCTCAAAAAGCGGGACGACCGCGGCCTCATACGCCTCCTGCGTGGTGGCAAAGCCGGATTTATAGACGCCGTTGTTGAACGTGTCGTAGATGCGCGCGTTGACCGGCTCGATCTCATCGCGCAGTTCGGCGGGCCAGAAATCGAGCGTGTTGCCCGTGATCCCATCGAAGGCGGAGTTCAGCATCCGGATGATTTCAGAGCTTTCGTTTGAGACGATCTTGCCCTGCTTTTTGTCCCAAAGGATCGGCACGGTGACGCGGCCTGTCATCTCGGGCTGAGCGCGGGTGTAGATGTCGCGCGCAAAGGCAGACCCGAAAAGACTGTCGCCGGTGGCGCCGTCGTCGTCTTTCTCGAAGGTCCAGCCGTCTCCCATCATGTCGGGGTGCACGGCGTCAACGGTGATGAGACCTTCTAGGCCCTTCAGGTTCCGGAAAATCAGGGCGCGGTGGGCCCATGGGCAGGCGTAGGACACGTAGAGGTGGTAGCGGTCAGCCTCGGCTGCAAAGCCGCCCTCACCGCTCGGGCCCGGTGTACCGTCAGCTGTGATCCAATTGCGAAACTTGGCGTCCTGGCGCTTGAACGCGCCGCCGGTGGATTTGGTGTCATACCACTGATCCACCCATTTCCCGTCTACGAGCAGTCCCATGCCGATCTCCTTTGTCAGCTTTAGAGGTATCGAAGGGGCGCATTAAAGAAACGCCAACGGGCGCGCGCGCGGGCTGCGCAAATGCACATGGAGGCGAAACTCTTTGCTTGATAAGGCCTTGGCATGGAGATGCGTGCGCCAGTTTTGCCCCTGTTGATGGTCGTGGCCGGCATTTCGGTGCTGTCTCTGAACATGTTTTTGCCGTCGCTGGCGTTCATCGCGCGGGACTTCGACGTGAGCTACGCCACCGCGAGTTGGGCTGTTTCGGGCTATCTTGCGATGACCGCGGCCCTCCAGCTCATACTCGGGCCGCTGTCAGATCGCATCGGGCGGCGGCCGGTGGTGCTCTTTTCGCTGGGCACATTCGCGGTGCTGTCGGCTGTTTGTGCGCTTGCGACGCGGTTTGATGTCTTCATCGTGGCGCGCCTCCTTCAGGGCTTTGTCATCGCAGGCTCGACGATGGGGCTCGCAGCGCTCCGTGATACTGCCGAACCCGAAGCAGCCGCGCGGCAGATCTCCTGGGTGGCGATGGGCATGGCGGTGGGTCCGATGATTGGCCCGATGATCGGCGGGGTGCTTGACGAAACCTTTGGCTGGCGCGCGATCTTTTGGGTGTTGAGCGGCGGCGGCGCGCTCTGCTTTGTCTTCGCGCTTTTCGGCTGGCGAGAGACGAATTTCCGACGTTCAGCGAGCTTTGGGGCGCAATTCCGCGCCTATCCGGCGCTTGTGAGTTCGCCGTTCTTTTGGGCCTATGCGGGCGCCATCATTACGGGTGTCGGGTGCTTTTACGTGTTCATCACCGGTGCGCCGCTTGTGGCCGATAAGGTGCTCGACATCAGCACGGCCGAGCTCGGGCTCGCGATTGGCATCATCACGATGGGCTTTTTCGTGGGCAACGGCGTCTCGGGCCGCATCGCGGAGCGTGTCGGGATCCCGGGCATGGTGCTCGCGGGGCGTTCGATCCAGCTTGGCGCGGTGGTGGCCAACCTGATCCTCCTGGGGTTTGGCATATTTGAGCCCATCAGCTTTTTCGGGCTGATGGCCTTCGTGGGATTTGGAAACGGGATTTCCTCGCCGTCGGCAAATGCGGGCGTGATGTCGGTCAACCCGGCGCTGGCGGGAAGTGCCGCGGGCCTCGCGGGCGCGCTTGTTCTTGCCTTTGGCGCGGTCTTTACAGCGGTCTCAGCGCAGCTTTTGGAGCTTGGGCCCCCTGCGCTGATGCTGCTTTTGTCGATGGCGGTTCTGGCCGGGCTCGGCCTCGTTGCGGGGATCTCGGGCTACCGGCTTTCGAGGGCCGCTCGGATCTGACGGGCGATCTCTTCGGGGTCTTCTTCATGGGCAAGGTGACCGAGCCCCGCGATCTCGATGACACGGGCGTCGGGCATTCGGGCCGCCGCGCTCTTTGACACGGCTGGTGGCACTGTTGCGTCGCCGATTGCCGCGAGGAGGACGGTGTGGGCCCTGTTGCGCGGCAGGCGCGCGATAAGCGGATCAAGGTTCCAGGCCGCCATCATGCGCAGCGTTCCGTCGACATGGCGCGGGTTGGAAATCAGGGCCTCGTAAAGGCGGATACCTTCTGCATCAATCTTCGAGCCAGTGGCGGCGAGGAGCCGTTTGGCCGCGCCAGGTGCCGAGGCTGCGGAAGAAAACAACATCGCCGTAAACGGGTTCAGGGACATGAGCTTTGCCGCCAGGGGGAAGGCCCAGCCAGCGACGCCCTCAAACCGGCCGAGCGCGGCGTTGATGCCGATGACCGTGTCGCTCAGGCCCTCCTCCGCAAGCCGCAGCGCGAGCGCACCGCCCGCAGAATGACCGATGAGCGCACGGGGGCTCCAGCCCTCACTCCAAGCGAGGGACGAGATATCCTTGGCCAGCGCATCGAGGCCGTAGCGACCCGGCACCCGTGGCCGTGAGAAGCCTTGCCCGGGCAAATCGAGCGCGATGCAGCGGTGGTCCTCGGCGAAGAGTGGCATAAGCCCGCGCCAGCTTTGCGTTGCGCCGCCCGCGCCATGGAGCAGCAAAAGGTCTGGCCCTTCGCCCATGATCTGCACGTGCCAGCGGCCATTGCGGCCCGCGGCCAAAAAGCGGCTGTGCGCGGCATGGGGCCAAAAGGCGCGGTGCCGTTGCCAATCCACCGTCATGCAACGAGGGTCGAGACAGCCTCGGACACGCGTTCCGCATTGGCGCGGGGGAGCGGGAGATAGGTGGCGTCCATACTCTCCGCAAGGGTCCGGAGCGCGCGCTCCGGGCGCTTGCCGACATCGATGACGAGCACCTCAAGCCGTTCGTTCAGGATCACGCGCGCCTGCTTGATGGCGTCGGCAGCCGCCCGTGCGCGATCTGCTTCCCCATCGAGTGCCACGTTTGCGCGGCCATCGGTGAGTAGGATGATCGTGGGCGACATACCCCGCCCGCGGCCTTGGAGCGCAAGTTGGCCCGCGGACTTGAGCCCTGCAGCCAGTGGCGTGCCACCCCCGCCCGGAAGCGCTGCAAGGCGGCGTTTGGTTTGCACAAGCGACCGGGTCGGCGGCAAGAGGACCTCGGCTGCGATGCCCCGAAATCCCACGAGCGCCACGTGATCGCGCCTCGCATAGGCCTCCGCCAGAAGGATCTCGATCGCGCCCTTGGCCTCTGACAGTCGCGCCAACGCGGCCGAGCCCGAGGCATCGACGGCAAAGACGAGGAGGCTGTCGGATTTCTCCTCATAGCGCTTGACGCGGAAGTCCGCGCTGCGGATCTCCACAAGCCGGTCGCGTTTGGAATGGGCTTTGCGCAGCGTTTGCCACGGCGCGGCGGCACGGAGTGTGGCCACGATATCGAGGCGCGCGCGTCCGTCGGCCTTGCCTGGGCGGGGCGCGAGCGGGCGTCCCCGGCGGTTGCCTTGGGTCTTTGCGCCCTTGCCCGTGCCCTTTGCGCCGCGTGGCCGATGTTTGCGCG
This sequence comes from Pseudomonadota bacterium, assembly GCA_039822945.1. Lineage (GTDB taxonomy): Bacteria > Pseudomonadota > Alphaproteobacteria > Rhodobacterales > Rhodobacteraceae > Shimia_B. Next base: position 8,555 of record JBCBME010000010.1, on the reverse strand, counting down.
CAAGCTGGCTCAGGATGTCCGCCGGCAGAGCTGCGCGCACGGCGTCGAGCAGGATGTCTTGCGGGATGGCCTCGCCCTGACTCTCATGCGCGTCGGGCTCGGTACCGTCACGATCTGGGCGCTCGGGCTCTTCGGGCTGCGGCTCGGCGGGCTCAGGTATGCGTGTGGCGCGGGGTACAAGGACGAGTTTTGCTGCGGCCTCGATATCCTCGGTACGAACCACGCGGGCGCGGTGGAGCGCGGCATGGGCCCGCGCGGCCCAGAGGCAAAAGAGCGCGGCGCGCGCGCTTTCAACGCCGAGGCTTTCGGCTAGAGCCGCAATGGCGGCGATCTGCGGTTCTCCGGCTGAGACCTCCTCTGGATCTGGGAGCGTGCCGAAACCTGCAGCTGCGTCGCCGCAGGCAATGCCGTCGAGATCGAGATGAAAGGCCAGCCTGTCCGCCAATGCCGGGCTCAGCGTCTCGCGCTCATCGACCCCTTCATCAAGGGCAAGAAGCACATGACGCCCAGTATCGAGCGCTTGGGACAGGCATGCCGCGAGGCCGGCCTCCAGCCGTTCAGCCATGGGCAGGACGAGCATCCCTTTGGTGGCAAGGATCCCCTTGCTCCGGATTTCATGGCCCGCTGCGAGCGTTGCGGCGATGTCGAGCCCGCCGTTCAGATCCTCGCTTGTGACGGTGTGGGGCACTTTGCGTTGTGGTTGAGGAAGCCGTGCCGCCGCACTCAGCCATCGCTCTCGGACCGGGCCCGCCCGAGCGCGAAGGGCGATACCACCGAGACGCGGCTCCAGCGCCAAGAGCTTCAGGGCCAGGAGCGCCTCTTTCCACCGGATGGCGGCGCTGTCTGGAGCCTTTGTCACGCGCCTATCACCTCTTCGACCACGCGGGTGACGCGGGTGCCAGAGCCTGCCTCATCGAGCGGGTCACGGCGCAGGCGGTGACGCAGCGCGGGTGCGGCGATGGCGGCGATATGGTCTTCGGTCATCTTCCGCTTGCCCTCGATGGCGGCAAGGGCGCGACCGGCCTTGAGCAACGTGAGCTCGCCGCGCAGCCCGTCTGAGCCAAGCGCGATGCAAAGCTCTGCGCACCGCTCGAGGACGCGGGGCGGCGTCACCACGCGAGGTAAGCTTTCGCGCGCCTTCAGGATCTGCGTGCGGATCCTGGCGTCTTCCTTGGTCCACGTTTTGGCAAAGCCTGCCGGGTCACGCTCGAACGCATCGCGCCGTGAGATCACTTCGATGCGTGTCGCCACGTCCTTTGGGGATTTCACGTCAACCGAAAGCCCGAAGCGATCCAGAAGCTGCGGCCGCAATTCGCCCTCCTCCGGGTTACCTGATCCCACGAGGACGAAACGGGCCGGATGGCGGATGGAAAGCCCTTCCCGCTCCACGACATTCTCGCCGGATTGTGCGACGTCGAGCAGGAGGTCAACGATGTGATCCTCGAGGAGGTTCACCTCATCAATGTAGAGATATCCGCGATTGGCGCGGGCCAGCAGCCCCGCCTGAAACGCCTTTGTCCCCGCGGTGAGCGCCTTTTCGATGTCGAGCGCCCCGGTCACGCGATCCTCCGTGGCGCCGAGCGGCAGGTCGATCACGGGTGTTGGGGCTTCCACGGGGTCCGCCTCTGCCACCTCGGCCCAGTCCGGCACGTCCGCAAAAGTCGCGGAGTTCACGGGGCAGCCCGGTACGGCGAGGATCGGCGGCAGAAGAGCCGCGAGCCCGCGCACCGCCGTGGATTTGCCGGTGCCCCTGTCGCCGAAGACCAGCACGCCGCCAATCGTCGGGTCGACGGCGGTCAGCACCATCGCCTGCTTCATTTCATCCTGTCCGACGATGGCCGAGAAAGGGAAAGCTGTCATGGCCTCGGGTCCTTGAATTTGGAGAGGGGACTTTTGCCCTCCCACTGCCCATGTTCGCCGGTGACGGCGAAGCGGGCGTAAAGCTCTTCGCGAAACCACGCGCCCTCGCGCACGGCTTTGATTGCGCGGGCGTGGGGCCCGTCCTTGCGGGCGAACTCGGCCATGGCGCGCGACGAGGGCCAGATCGAAAATGTCACCTGATGGAGCCACGGCACCTCGCCGATGCCGATCTTGAAAGCGACGTTTTCATCGAGCCCGATCTTGGAGGAGATGTCGGGGACGCGGCCCCAGAATTTCAGCAAGACCTTTGGCTTGATCGTGGCTCGTGTCAGTGCGGCAAGCGGGCCTTCTAGGGCTTCCCTGGTGGTCTCAAATGGTTCTTCACCCGACCAGTTTCCGCGCGACTGGGTCGGGGTCAGATAGACGGTCCAGCTTTCTCGTGCCTTGCTGCGGTAGCGTTCGAAGAATGCCTCTCCTTCGACGCGGGCCTTGGCGGTTTCTGCATCGGGCCACGTGCACAGGATTGCATAGACTGCGGTGTTGGGGATCGGTGTGAAGCCCTCGCCCGTGCCCGATCCGCACAGCTTCCAAAAGCCCACGTCTGGCACACGCGGCAAAAGCATGCGTGAGACGCCCATCATGCTCAGCGCCCAAAGCTTGGGGCCGATCCCCGCGAAGCGGAAAAAGCTGAGCGAGACGGTCTGGGTCATGCGGACTCCCCGAAATGTCAGCCTATCCTTACACATCCGCGCAAATATTGGAAGACAATCACTCTCTTTCCGTGACATATATGTAAATTAAAGCTGACAGTCAGGAATCATCGTCTCATGACGCAGTCACAACATTCAGGCCCCACCCGCGCTCTGGTGATCGGGGCAGGGCTGGGCGGCCTTGCGGCGGCCATGCGACTCGGCGCGAAGGGCTACGCCGTCACCGTCCTCGACAAGCTCGACCGCGCCGGCGGGCGCGGCTCCTCTATCACCAAGGGCGGGCACCGTTTCGATCTCGGGCCCACGATCGTGACCGTGCCGCAGGTCTACGAAACACTTTGGGCTGCCTGTGGTCGCAACTTTCGCGATGACGTGACGCTCAAGCCGCTCGACCCTTTCTATGAGATCCGCTGGCCGGATGGCTCGAACTTCTACGCCACGGGCGACACCAAGATCATGGAAACAGAGGTGGCGCGGCTCAACCCTGCGGATGTGCCGGGCTACCGACGCTTTCTGAAAGACAGCCATCGCCGTTACGTTGTGGGCTTCGAGGGCCTCCTGACAAAGCCGATGCACAAGCTGTGGGAGACCATAAAGGTCCTCCCGGAGTTCGCCGTGCTGCGGGCGGATCAAAGCATCCTGAAGCTTGCGCAAAAGCGGGTCCAGGATGAGCGGCTGCGTATGGCGCTTTCGTTCCACCCGCTCTTTATCGGCGGCGATCCGATGCATGTGACGTCGATGTACGCGCTCGTCAGCTACCTCGAGAAGGAATTTGGCGTGCACTACGCCATGGGCGGCGTTCAGGCGATCGCCGACGCCATGGTGCGCGTCATCGAAGATCAGGGGGGCACGCTGCGCCTCGGTGCCGAGGTCGACGAAGTCGTCGTCGAAAAGGGACGGGCCGTCGGGGTCCGCCTTGTGGATGGAGAGGTGCTGAGCGCCCCTGTCGTCGTCTCGAACGCGGACGCCACCCACACCTATGATCGCCTTCTACGGCATCACCGCGTGGGCGGCTGGACCCGCGCGAGCAAAACCCGCCGCCTCTCCATGTCGCTTTTTGTCTGGTACTTCGGCACCGCCGGGACCCAGGGCCTTTGGGAGGATGTGGGTCACCACACGATCCTGTCCGGCCCTCGCTATGAGGGGCTGCTGCGCGACATTTTCATGAAGGGCAAGCTTGCCGATGACATGTCGGTCTATCTGCACCGGCCCTCGCTCACCGATCCCTCGGTCGCCCCTGCGGGCGGAGATACCTTCTACGCGCTCTCGCCCGTGCCGCATCTTGGCCATGGCGGCGTCGATTGGGCCGAGGAGAAAGCGATCTACAAGCGCAAGATGGCGCGCGTTCTGAACGATACGATCCCCGGGTTTCAGGACCACCTCACAGAAGAGGTCGTCTTTACGCCGGAAACGTTCCGTGACCGGTATTTGTCGCCATACGGTGCTGGTTTCAGCCTGGAGCCGCGCATCCTGCAATCCGCGTGGTTCCGGCCCCACAACATCACGCGGGTGCCGGGCCTTTACCTGACGGGCGCGGGCACGCATCCCGGTGCTGGTGTCCCCGGCGTCGTCTCAAGCGCCGAGGTCCTTGAGCGCCTGATCCCGGATGCACCTGTCCCTGTCGAAGAGCTCAAGGTGGCCGCAGAATGATCGACCCTCGCGATCTCGAGTACTGCCGGGAGGCGATCCGCCACGGATCCCTGTCTTTTCATGCGGCGTCCAAGCTGTTGCCCGCGCGTGTGCGGGACCCGGCGCTGGCGCTTTATGCGTTTTGCAGGCTTGCCGATGATGCCGTGGATCTCGGCGATGACGAGACCGCCGCTGTGCTGACCCTGCAGGAGCGGCTCGAGCTCGCCTATTCCGGCCGCCCGCGCAATACGCCAACGGACCGTGCCTTCGCCGCGATGGTGGAAGATCACGACATGCCGCGTGCGCTTCCCGAAGCCCTGCTCGAAGGGCTCGCCTGGGACGCGCTGGGCAAGGATTACCGCACGCTTTCGGGCGTTTATGCCTATTCCGCGCGCGTGGCGTCGGCGGTGGGTGCGATGATGGCGGTGCTCATGGGGGTGCGCGATGCCCATGCCCTTGCCCGGGCCTGTGATCTGGGCGTAGCGATGCAGCTCACCAACATCGCCCGCGACGTGGGCGAAGATGCCCGCATGGGCCGGATCTACCTGCCGCTTGACTGGTTTGATGAGTTTGAAGTCGATCCGGCGGCCTTTCTGAATGAGCCACTGCCGACGCCCGAGATCCGCCGGATGACGCGCCGCCTCGTGCTTGATGCGGAGCGGCTCTACCTGAGATCAGAGGCCGGGATCCCACGTCTGCCGCTTGCAGCCCGTCCCGGGATCAGCAGCGCGCGCCACGTCTATGCCGGTATCGGGACCCGCGTGCGCGCCAACGGTTACGACAGCATCTCGCGCCGCGCGGTGACGTCGAAGGGGCAAAAGCTCAGCCTCATCGGGCGGGCAATCTTTCAGACGGCAGGCACTGTTTTGATGCCGCAGCCCGCGACGCTCTTTGCCCCGCCGCTGCCCGAGGTGGCCTTCCTCGTGGAGGCGGCCGCGCATCGCAGCCCTCAGCCCGGGCGCGCGAGTGCTGTGCTTGATGTCTTGGCGGAGCTGCGCGCACGCGAGACAGGCGGGCGTCTGGCACCGGGCGAGTGACGCCCTACCTCTGGCCCCTGCCCGAAACGGGCACGCCGGAAGGGAGCAAGTGATGGAGTTGTCAGTCTTTCTCGTCTACCTCGCCGCCTGTTGCGCCGCCGCCGCGACAGGCAGCCTCTTTCCGCCTGACAAGTGGTATTTCGAAGAGCTGAAAAAGCCGGGCTGGACGCCGCCGGGATGGCTCTTCCCGCTGGCATGGTCAGCGCTCTACATTGCGTCAGCCGTCGCGGCTGCTCGCGTTGCGGGCCTTGAAGGGGCGGCCCTCGCCACTGCCTTTTGGGCGCTTCAGATTGCGCTCAACACGCTTTGGTCACCGATCTTCTTTGGTTTGAAGAAACTGGGCCCGGCCATGGTCGCGCTGGTCTTCTTATGGCTTTCGGTTGTCGCCACCACCGTCACCTTTGCGGCGCTCGATTGGATCGCAGGCCTCTTGATGGCGCCCTACATCGTCTGGGTCACCTATGCCGGTGCGCTCAATTGGTGGATCTGGCGCAACAACGCCGCCGCCCCCGCGCCCCAGGCATAGTCTCGTCGTCAGAGCCAGTTGGGGCGTCTGGGCACCCGGACCGCCAGCATCGGCTTGATCAGTGGCGAGCGGAAACGACGCAGATCGAGCGCCTCGTGAACGCCCACGCTCTCCTCACCATCGATCCGTGTGCGTACCGCGCTGCGAGAATAAAACGGCGCATCGAGCATGTTCTTGACTTGATGGGGCATGTAGCCCGGATCCGCGCGTGTCTCTCGCTTCACGGCCCAGAGCGAGCGGCGAAACTGCGTACGCGGCGGCGCAGATGTCATCACCGTGGGTGTGCCGTCTCCGTCAAAGCGGATCGCAGTGCCGAGGCTCGAGCCGTCGAGCCTGTCGGCATCGTAAAAGCAGACCGAGCCGTCGCCGAGCGGGTAGCGGCCCCAGGTCCAGTAGCTGAAGTCTTGCTCCAGCGCGCGGGTGCCGAAATTGGCGTCGAAATAGCCGTGCCCTTCCCATTGCCAGCCGGGGCTGTTGAGCTCGACGGTGATCTCTGAGGTGGGCGCAAACGGGCGCCAGACATGGGCGCCATCGCCCGTGAGTGGCAATTCCACCTCGGTGAGCGCGGAGGGGCGCACGCGCACCTGGCCTTTCACGTGGCTCACGAGGGGCGGGCTTGCGACCTCATCGATGTCGATCACGAGCTCTTCGCCGGTCCAGGTCATGGAGCTCGGGCCCACTTCAAACCGGTCCTGGCTGAGGCGCAGCGCCTTGGCTGTTCGGTCGGTCATGGTGAAGCGGCCGCCGCGCCCGTAGGTGGCCACATTGATGCAGCAGTGGTTTTGCGGATGCCGCCGCCCGGCCCACGCGTACCAGGGCGAAAAGACCGAGCCGATGAACCCGATGATGGAGATCGCGCGTGTGCCGTCGTGGCTCAGGCCGTCGACATACCACCACGCATAGCCGTTTGGGGGGACGTCGATGTCAAAGTTTGGTCCTCCGCGATCGCCGCGGCCGCATGCTGGGCGGAGAGGGTCGCCATCGGCACGCCCGCTCCCGGATGGGCTCCGCCCCCCACCAGATAAAGGCCGGGGATCTTCGTGCGGGCTGTCGGGCGCGCGAAGGCCGCCATCATCCCGTGTGGGCTCTGCCCGTAAAGGGATCCGGCCGATCCGGGAAACAGCGCCTCCCATTCCGTGGGCGTCGTGAGCGCCCGATCCGGGGGCCAGTCGTCGAAGGTCAAACCGAATTGGGCGAGTGTCTGATGCGTCCGTTGGCGACATGCGTCCTTCTCCTCTGCGGTAGGAGCGCGCCCCATATTCTGGGAGAGAGGCGCGGCATTCATGATGATTTCGAAGCGTTCGATCTCGGGCGGGGTGAGGCCAGTGCCTCGGTCTTCGGCGCAGACGTAGAGCGTGGGGTCATCCGTCATCCTGCCCCCGGCAATGGGGCCGAATTCCTGCGCCGGATCGCGCGCGAAAAAGACATTGTGGTGGACGAGGTCCGGGCCCCGCGCGCGGGAGGCAAAGGCCCAGACAAAGGCGCTGAGGCTGCGCTTTTCGAGCGGTTTGGCGTCAACGGCGCCGGCCACTCGGCGCCCCAGTTTTCCCAGGGCAATCGCGCGGGGATCTCCGTTAAAGACGGCTTCGCTGCAGGCGTGGCGCCCGTCACCAGTGTGGACGGCTTGCACCCGCCCGTTTTGCACCTCGAGGCGCGTGACCTCGGCGTTGGTTTGAAACACGACGCCGCGTGCTTCGGCCAGTTTGCGCAACGACCGCGCGAGCTGATGCATCCCGCCCTTCACGCGCCAGACGCCGGTGGCCTCGGAATGCGAGATCAGCGCAAGAACGGCGGGCGACTTGAAGGGAGAGCCACCCACATAGGTGGCATAACGGCCGTAGAGCTGCCGCAGATGCGGGTCGCTAAACGTTGTGGCCATCTTTTGGGCGAGACTCGAAAGCGGTGCCATGGCGCGTATGAGCGAAGGTTCCCGCAAAACGCGGCTTGTCAGCGCAAGCTGGCTCGGCTTTGCGGCGCGCATCATGGGGGCGTCGAAGGCCTTGAAGAGCCGTTCTGCCTCCATGGCGAAGGCCTCGAATTCCTGACGGGCGCGCGCACCGAATGCGCCGCCGATCTCCTGCGCGGATCGGGTCCGATCCTGCCAGAGATCAAGCGTGGCCCCATCGCGCCACCAATGGCGCGCAAGCAGTGCCTCCGGGATCAGTGTGACGGTTTCTGCGAGATCAGCGTCGATATCGGAGAATAATTTGTCAAAGACGGGCTTCATCGTGAGCACCGTTGGTCCGGTATCTACCGGACCCGCGCGCGATGGCAGCGTGCGCATTTTGCCGCCAACCTCTGCCGCGCGCTCCAACACAAGCACGTCCCGGCCCAATGCCCGCAGGCGCAAAGCCGCGGCCAAGCCGCCAATTCCAGCTCCGATAACGATTGTGCGTGCGGACGCGGGCATTCCTTCTCCTTGCCCCTAATGTTGACTTGGGAGGCGAAAGTGTCCAGTCTAATTTACAGCATTGATGTCTGCTTAAGCTTACGATGGCGCAGGCGACGCAGGAGACACACCCATGGAACAGCGAATCGAAGCGGCAATCTCGTGTGCGATCCGGCTTGGCCAAGGGTCCGGCCCCGTGCCGGGGCGCTTGGCCTCGGCGCTCAATTATGCCGTTACGCCCGGCGGGGCACGCATTCGTCCTACGATCCTCACCTCCGTGGCGATGGCCTGCGGTGATGACGCGCCCGAGGTCACAGATGCGGCGGCGGCCGCGCTGGAGCTCATTCACTGCGCCTCTCTCGTCCATGATGACATGCCCTGCTTTGACGACGCGGATATGCGCC
>JBCBME010000009.1:0-18348 GCA_039822945.1 Pseudomonadota bacterium | reverse complement strand
CCCGCCCAGCGCGCGATAACAGGAGCATCGGCAAGGACGGGGACAGCACGGCGGGCACGCGTGACCACGTCATCGAGCAAGGCGTCCGTGCTCTCAGCGTCGTCAAACTCCCGCTCCGTTGTGGAGCCTACGGCCACGGTGCCGTCAAGATGGGGCATGATGTGGAGTGTGTCCGCGAAAAGCTGAGGCGCGCCTCGCTGATCATGCGCAAGAAGCGCCGCCTGCCCCTTGATAGGCGCCCCGAGGATACGCCCTTCCCGCTCTGACAGGTCTCGCAGCCCCGCTGCGCCCGTGGCCCAGATGACGGCGCCGTCCTCTGGGCCGCTGGACACGATCTCTCCACCGGTCATCTCGACCGCACGGGCGAGAGCCTGAGTGGCGCCTTTTGGATTAATATGGGCGGAAAGTGTATCTTTTATGAGCATGCCGGTGGGGCTTTGCGGCTCCCAACTCCCATTTGCAGCGACGATCTCCCATGCCGCTTCCCCCTGCCAAAGCTCGGCCGCGCCATTAGCGCGAGCCTTAGCAAGTGAAAGGGCATGATCGTCCGCAATGGGCTGCAAGCGCCCTGTGCTGGCGTACCCGGTGGAGAGACCGGTTAGGGCTTCGATCTCCGGCCACAGCGAGCGCGCCATGATCAGGCTTTCGAACTGAAACGCTTTCTTCTCGTTCCAGTTCTCAGGCGTATGAGGGGCCAGGGCTCCAACGATGCCGCCCGAAGCCCCGGCCGCGACGCCGAGGGGATCGATGACGCGCACCCGAGCACCGCGTTTCACCATGGCGTAGGCCACCGACAGGCCAAAAATGCCCGCGCCATAGATCGTTGCATCACAGCTTGCCAAAACCCGCACGTCCTCGTTAGGTGCCCCGCGATGGCGCAGATAGACCACCCTCAGGATGCTGACCAGCCGGCCATCACGTGGCGCGGCCCGGTGCCTGTGGCAGAGGTCTTTGATGATCCCTACTACTCGCTGGAGGACGGCCTCGCCGAGGCGCGCTACGTGTTTCTCGCCGGCAATGACTTGCCCACGCGGTTTGTGGATGGGTTTCATATCGCGGAGCTTGGCTTTGGCACCGGCCTCAATCTCTTTGCTGCCGCTTTGGCGTGGCGGAAGGCGGGGTGCGCAGGGCGGCTGTACTTCACCACGTTTGAGCAGTTTCCACTCGATCTCGAGACAGCTCGGACGGCGTGGGATGCGTTTCCGGAGACAGCACCGCTCCACGCAGATCTCAAGCCGCTTTGGCAGGGGGAGACCGCGCTTGAGCTGCCTTGGCTCCGCGTGGAGGTCATTGCGGGCGATGCCCGCGCAACGTTGCCGCTCTGGCACGGCGCGGCGGATGCCTGGTTCCTCGATGGCTTCTCGCCCGCCCGCAATCCTGAACTCTGGAGCGCAGATCTTATGGCCGAAGTCGGCGCCCATACCCGGCCAGGCGGCACCTTCGCGACCTACACCGCTGCCGGAGATGTACGCCGCGCGCTGGACGCAGCCGGATTTGAGGTGAGCCGCGCACAAGGCTACGGCCGCAAACGGCACATGTCGCAAGGCCGCCTGCGATGACGGGCAACAGGCTTGGCATCGCACTGATGGTGGCCACGACCTTTGTCTTTGCCATGCAAGACGGGATCAGCCGGCATCTGGCATCTGAGTACAACGTGCTCATGGTCGTCATGGTCCGTTACTGGTTCTTTGCGGCCTTCGTTATCGCCGTCGCCTCCCGCCGTGCCGGCGGCATCGGGAATGCAGCCCGAACGGAGCAGCCGATCCTGCAGACGAGCCGGGGCCTTCTTCTGGCTCTTGAGATCTGCGTGATGGTTCTGGCCTTCACCTTGCTCGGGCTCGTCGACAGCCTCGCGATCTTCACATGCTACCCGCTCATCGTGGCGGCCTTGTCTGGCCCGATCCTTGGGGAGCGTGTGGGCCCCTATCGCTGGGCAGCAATCGGCATCGGCTTCGTGGGCGTGCTCATCATCCTGAAGCCCGGCTTCGGTGTCTTTTCTCCCTACGCGCTCGTCGCGCTGGCAAGCTCCACGCTCTTTGCGCTCTACGGCCTGCTGACACGCTACGCCGCCCGCAAGGACCGAACGGAAACCTCGTTTTTCTGGACAGGCACCGTGGGCGCAGTGGCGATGACGGCTGTGGGCATCTGGTTTTGGGAAAACATGACCGCGCCTGACTGGGGGTGGATGGCGGTGCTCTGCATGACGGGGGCGCTCGGCCACTACCTGCTGATCCGCTGCTACGAGGTGGCCGAAGCGAGCGCTGTGCAACCCTTTGCCTACCTTCAGCTTGTCTTCGGCGCGGCCATCGGCGTGAGCGTTTTCAGCGAAGTGATCCGCTGGAACGTCGCGCTGGGGGCGGCCATCGTTGTGGGCGCGGGCCTCTTTACTCTGTGGCGGGAACGCCAGCAGGCCGCGACTGAGGCCGCAGGCTGAGCTCGGGGGCCCAGCTGGGCGGAGAAGGCGCGGCCACCGGTTGCCCATCCGGGCGCGCGCCCCTGAGATCCGGTGTCAGCAGCATCGGACCCACCTGGCCAGTGAGGCGCGCACGGTAAACAGGCAGGCTTTCGGTCACGCGCATCACGTAGTTCCGCGTTTCGCGGAACGGGATGTTCTCGATCCAGTCGACGAGGTCCGTGCCAGCATCGCGCGGGTCGCCGAACCGTTCGATCCACGCAAGCGCGCGGCTCGGCCCGGCATTATAGGCCACGGAAATGAGAACAGGGCTGAGCCCGAACGTCTCCTGCAGCTCCACCATGTAGGTCAGGCCGAGGCGCGCGTTGTAGTCGGGATCGGTAAGGAGACGGCTCTCGCGAAAGGGCACGCCGATATCGCCCGCCATCTCTTCCGCCGTGGCGGGCATGAGCTGCATGAGGCCCCGCGCGCCAACGCCAGAACTCACCGCGGGGTCAAACTCACTTTCGCGGCGCGCAATGGCCAGTGCGAACTCGGGCGGCACGCCGCCCACGATCTCGGTGAGCGGGTGCAGGGGAAAATACGGCCCCTCGATCACGTGCCCGTACTGGACAGCACGCTTGGCGATCATCACCTCGAGATGAGGCTCGGCCAGCTCTTCGCGCACCATGGTGGCCATCTGGCCAATCTCAGTGCGCGACAGCGTCTCGGCCTGATGGGTCAGGAACCGTTCGCCGAGATTGAGGTCACCGGCCTCCAGCAGAAGGCGCGCCGCGCGGTGCACGCTCGTCTGCGTGAAAGCTGCGCCGCGCCAGTCCGGAAAGGCCTCTGTTCCTGCGAGCGCTGGATCTCCAGTCAGGCCCAACGCCTCAGCGGCGAGCTGCCCATAGAACGCCGTCTGATGCTCGGCGGCACGCGTGTAATCCTCCTGCGCCAATTCCGTGTTGCCCACGGCTTCATGGGCCCGCGCCTGCCAGTATTGTGCCCGCCCGAGCGAAATGGGTGTGTCCACTGCCGCCTCGAGCCGTTCAAAATGGCGCAGAGCGGTATCGGCATCGCCGAGCTTTCGCAGCGCGATGTAGCCCGACACAAACTCAAGATCGGCGTAGTTGCGCCCTTCACTGAGCCCATGCCGGGAGGCAAGCGCATAGGCGCGGCGATCCTCACCCGCGCGCATCAACTGCCGCGCGTACCGGCGGCGCAGATTGCCCCAGGCCTCAGGGTCACCGAGCTCTGTTTGCGCCTCCAGGAGCGTGATGGCGCTGTCGGTCTGGCCGCGATTGACCCGCCACAGGAACCGCTCGTAGGCAAGGCCGGGGTCGCCTGCGCGCGCGGCGGGCACGGCATTGATGAGATCGTTGACCCCGTCGGCCCCGTTACGCAGCGCGATCCGCGCTGCGGCAAGACGCTGCTCCGCTTCCCCAAGACGGGGCAGCATGCGGCGGGCTTCCTCCGTCAGCCCCCGCCACAAGAGCATATCTGTCCGCGCCCAATGGTGATCTGAGAGCAAAACGCCGTAGTCGACGATGATGTCCACTTCCTCTTCGAGCTCGAGCGAGAGCTTGGTCCAGGCCCGGATGATCTCCTCCTGCGCATTTGTCTCCAAACCCTCTGCGTCGAGCGCCGCGGCGTATCTCAGCGCCCCGTGCCCCGTTCGGGGAGCCTGCGGCACGAAGAACTCCAGAACCTGCGTTGAAGGCGTTCGCGCGGTGATTGAGTGCTCCGAGCGTGCGCGCAAAAGCGGCAGGCCCGGCCAATCGCGGTTGCGCTCGAGAAAGGCGCGCGTCTCATCGAAGGTGCCCTCCCGGGCCCGCAGCCGGTGCCATTCGATGATGTCGGAGGCCAGCGGCCCCGATCGCGCAGCCTCCGCCCGCGCCCTATCCCAATCGCCCTCAGTGCGTGCCTCAAGGGCGCGCTGCAGCGCCATGGCATCTTCTGCCAGTGCCAGCGGCGCCCACAGAAGAGTGATCAGCAGAAGAAGTAGAGACCGTCGCATAGCTTTGCCTGCCCGCTTTTAACAGAAAACTGGAGCTCTAAAGCAACGCTGGCAACTGACAATGTTGGCATTCTTTCATCTGTGCCCTACCGTCCGCGCGATTTTGCCGGCGCACCGGCTTACTGCGTGCGCGCTTGAAGGAGGAACCCATGTTCAAAGGCTCAATGGTCGCCCTGATCACCCCGTTTGCGGACGGAAAGGTGGATTTCGAGGCGCTCAAACGCCTGGTGGACTGGCATATCAGCGAAGGCACAACTGGGCTCGTACCGGTGGGCACCACCGGTGAAAGCCCGACCCTGAGCCATGATGAACACGACGCAGTGGTGGAAACGGTCGTCTCACAGGCCGCAGGGCGCGTGCCAGTGCTGGCGGGCGCGGGATCCAACAACACATCCGAATCCGTGCGTCTGGTGGCGGCAGCCAAGGCCGCCGGGGCTGACGGCGCGCTCGTGGTCACGCCCTATTACAACAAGCCCACCCAGCGCGGGCTCATGGCCCATTACGAGGCCTGCGCCGCCGTGGGGCTTCCCATCATCATCTACAACATTCCGCCGCGGTCGGTGATCGACATGTCGGACGCCACCATGGCCGAGCTTTCCAAGCTCCCCGAAATCGTGGGCGTGAAGGATGCCACCGCCGATCTCGCGCGAGTGCCCGCCACGCGGCTTTCCTGCGGCACAGACTTCATCCAGCTCTCGGGAGAGGACGCAACTGCCGTGGGCTACAACGCCATGGGCGGCGTGGGCTGCATCTCCGTGACGGCCAATGTCGCGCCAAAGCTCTGCGGACAAATGCAAGCTGCATGCTTGGCTGGCGACTACGCGAAAGCGCTCGACATCCAGGACGTGCTGATGCCGCTCCACCAGGCCGTATTCGCGGAACCCGGTCTCTGCGGAGCGAAATACGGCGCGTCAAAGCTCGGGCTGTGTTCTGACGCCGTGCGCTCGCCGCTCGTGACGTTGAGCGACGCCACGAAAGCGCAGATGGATGCCGCGATGGCGCGTGCCGGCCTGCTCTGAGGCCCGCGCGCTAGGCGGCCATGGGCTCCTGGCTCGCAAATGACGCGCGCAAATGATCGGCAGCCGCTGCGGCATGCTCGGGCAGATCAGCGCGCGTCAGAATGCATAGCTCGTAGGTCGACAGGTCCGGCAGCCCGGCCGCGAGAGGCACTTCCACCACATCGCCGCCAAGCGCGCTGATCGGGATGGGCGCCACTGCGAGGTCTGCCAGCACCGCAGCCTTTTGCCCGCTCAGATGGCCGGACTCGAGCGCAATGCGATAATCACGGCCTTGCGCTTCGAGCCCTTCAATCCCGGCTTTTCGCCAGGCGCAGCTGCGATCCCACACGCTGACGGGAATGGGATCCTGCTCATGGGCAATGCCACCGCGCGCACCGGCCCAGACCAGCCGCTCGGAGCGCAACACCTCCGCGGGCCGGTCTGCGCGCTGGCTGGGCAGCCGGGTGATGATCGCGATGTCGAGCTTTCGTTCGGCAACAAGTGTCATCATGGGGGCGGTGTTCCCCACCATCGCATTCACCTGAACGCCGGGATAGGTGCAGCAAAAGCGCCTCAGCATGTCGGGCAAGTAGCGCTCTGCCACGTCATCAGGCACGCCAAGGCGGACCTCACCGCGCAGCGCCTTGGGATCAAATTGCGCGCGAAACTCGAGATCGAGCGCGATCATACGGCGCGCATGGGTGAGCACGCGTTCGCCCTCATCCGTGAGCCGCACGGAGCGGCTGTCCCGCAGGAAAAGCGGCCGATCGAGCGCTTCTTCCATCTTTTTCACCTGCATCGAAACGGCAGACGGTGTCCGGTAGACCTGCGCCGCGGCAGCAGAAAAATTGCCCGTGTCAGCGATGGCCACGAACGTGCGCAGGAGATCGAGATCGAGGCTGTGCATGTGATCGCCTTTCAGTTTTTCTGATAGGATGTATGTAGTCTTTTCGTTTTTCTGACAAGTGCCGCGCCACTAAGTTCCTCTCATCACAGGAAAGGACACACACCATGGCCGACACAACCGCCCTCCCCACCACGCGCGTTGCACCGCTTGCTGCCATCGCCACGCTTTTTGCAGCCTCGATCCCTGCCCTCTCTGACAAGGCGATGAAAGATGCGGGCATCACCCGCGCAGACGAACGTCCACCGCTCAGCCAGGACGCCGCCACCGCGCTTCACCTGCAAGCGTTGGGCAAGTGGTACTGAGCCGCCATCTCTCCCTGAATTGGCGTCTCATGCGGGCGGGGTTGGAAACAGCCTCGCCCATCTTGCCGAGGTCCGCCCGGCGCGACTATATCCGCCCGATGGCCAAGAAAGACGACACCGAGAATTACAAAGTGATCGCCGAAAACCGGCGGGCGCGCTTTGACTACGCGATTGAGCGCGATCTCGAGGTGGGCATCGTCCTTGAGGGCTCCGAGGTGAAATCGCTCCGCCAGGGCGGCGCCAACATCGCTGAATCGTACGCGGAGGTCGACGGCGGCGAGCTTTGGCTCACCAATTCCTACGTGGCCCCTTACGAGCAGGCAAAGATGTTCCGCCATGAGGAACGGCGCAAGCGCAAGCTCCTCGTGTCCCGAAAAGAGCTCTCGGACCTTTGGAACGCCACCCAGCGCAAGGGTATGACGATTGTGCCGCTCGTGATGTACTTCAACCATCGCGGGTTGGTGAAAATGAAGATCGGCGTCGCGAAGGGCAAAAAGAACGTCGACAAGCGCGCCACCGAGGCCAAGCGGGACTGGCAGCGCCAAAAGGCGCGCCTTTTAAAAGAACACTGAGGCAACGGCCTCACATCTTGCGGCAACGACCCCAGGACCCGGCTCTTTTCTTGCAACTCGTACGCCCATGGTGACTATGAGGCCAAGCAAGGCGGTTCCGAATCGTCTTTCTTGAACATTGGCGGGTGGAGCGGGTCAGGCTCCGCCCGTTTTGTTTTGGCCCGGCTTGTTGGACAGGGCAGGCACGCGTTCATCTTGCGACACTGCCGCCAGAGGCGTATGGCGAGGCCGAACGGAGCGCGCGCGATGGCCACGACACAAGACGATCCAAGGCAATTGGTTTCCACCGCATGGTTGGAGGATCATCTCAAGGATCCGGACCTACGGGTCCTCGATGCGTCCTGGTACCTGCCCGCGATGGAGCGCGACGCCCGCGCCGAATACGATGCCGCCCACATCCCTGGTGCACGGTTCTTCGACATCGATGACATCTCGGATGCCCGCAGCGACCTGCCGCACATGGTGCCGCCCGTAGAAAAGTTCATGAGCCGCATGCGCACGCTTGGCGTGGGCGACGGCCACCAGATCGTTGTTTATGACGGGATTGGCATCTTTTCAGCGCCCCGCGTGTGGTGGCTCCTGCGCCTGATGGGAAAGCGGGACGTCGCCGTACTCGACGGCGGTTTCGCAAAGTGGCAGGCCGAAGGGCGCCCGATCGAGGACATGCCACCGATCATCCGCGACCGGCACATGACCGTGAGCCGCCAGAACCACCTCGTCAAGGACGTCACGCAGGTCGCCATGGCCTCAAAGCTCGGCGATTTCGAGATCGTCGATGCGCGCCCGGCGGAGCGCTTTCGCGGAGAGACCCCCGAGCCGCGCGAGGGCATGCGCTCCGGTCACATCCCCGGCTCAAAGAACGTCCCCTTCCCGACGCTCCTCAACGAGGACCAGACGATGAAGGATGCGGGGCAGATCAAGACCATCTTCGAGGCCGCCAAGATCGACCTCTCAAAGCCCATCATCACGACCTGCGGATCCGGCATCACCGCCGCGATCCTGTCACTGGCGCTCGATCGGATCGGCAAGACTGATGTCGCGCTTTATGACGGCAGCTGGTCAGAATGGGGCCAGTTTCCCACCCTCAACGTCGCAACCGGAGACGCCTGATGTTTGACGCGCTCACCCCCCAACCCGCAGACAAGATCCTTGCCTTGATGGCGGCCTACAAGGCCGACACGCGCGACACGAAGATCGATCTGGGCGTGGGCGTCTACAAGAATGCCGAGGGCGTCACACCGGTGATGCGCGCGGTCAAGGCGGCCGAGCAGCGGATCTGGCAAAGCCAGGAGAGCAAGAGCTACACGGGCCTCGCTGGAGACCCCGCCTTTTCGGACGCGATGATTTCGCTGGTGCTGGGCGATTCTGTGCCGCGGGAGGCCGTCGCAGCGGTGGCCACGCCTGGCGGGACAGGCGCGATCCGGCAGGGCTTTGAGCTCATCAAGATGGCCGCGCCCACGGCAAACGTCTGGGTCAGCGCACCAACATGGCCCAACCACAACTCGATCCTGAAATACATGGGCATGCCTTTCTCGGAGTATCGCTACTTCGACGAGGAGACCTGCGCCGTCGACTTCGACGGCATGATGGCCGATCTGGAAAAGGTGGCCGCAGGCGACATCGTCCTCGTTCACGGCTGCTGCCACAACCCGACCGGGGCAAACCTCAATGCCGCGCAATGGGATCTGGTGATCGCAAAGCTCAATGAGCGCGGCGCATTGCCGATGGTCGACATCGCCTATCAGGGCTTTGGCGACGGCCTCGCCGATGACGGCGCAGCCGTGCGCAAGGTTGCCTCCGGCTGCCCGCAGGCACTGATCGCCGCAAGCTGCTCGAAGAACTTCGGGATCTACCGAGAACGGACCGGGATCCTCATGGCCGTGGGTGCGGAGGACACTGCGCTCACGCAAGCCACGCTCGCCTTTCTCAATCGGCAGAACTACTCGTTCCCGCCCGATCACGGCGCGCGCATCGTCACGGAGATCCTGACGGATGAGGACCTTCGCGCTGATTGGGAAGCAGAGCTAGAAGAAGTGCGCGAGGGCATGTTGAAGCTGCGCCGCGACCTCGCAGATGCGCTGCAGCAGGAAACGGGCTCCAACCGCTTCGGCTTTATCGCAGAGCATCGCGGCATGTTTTCCCGGCTGGGGCTCGAGCCTCAGCAAGTGGAGAAGCTGCGCGAGGATCACGCCGTCTACATGGTGGGCGACAGCCGCATCAACGTGGCGGGCCTCAATGCCAAGACGGTTCCCGTTCTGGCCAAGGCGATCGCGTCAGTCCTCTAAGGCCGTTCAGACGATCACAATGCAGGTTTAGGCGACGGCCTGTTGGGCTGGACGCAGGCCATCACGTTTTCGATGACCGCTCGGGAGGGTGAGCCAAAACTCCGCGCCTCAAACAAAAAAGCCCCGGCGCATTGAGCGCCGGGGCAGGTTCCGAAAAGTGATCGGAAGGGAAGATCAGCCTTTCGAGAATTCCGGGTATGCTTCCATGCCCATCTCGGATGTGTCGAGGCCTGCGACCTCTGCATCTTCGCTGACCCGGATACCCATCACGCCGTTCAGGATGACCCAGACGATCAGGCTCGAGACGAAGACGAACACACCCACGATGATGATCGGGATAAGCTGGCCCATGAAGGTCGCGTCACCGTTGGTGATGAGCACGGCCATGGTGCCCCAGATACCTGCAAAAAGGTGAACCGGGATCGCGCCAACCACATCGTCGATCTTGAGCTTGTCGAGGAACGGCACGCCGAAGACGACGATTGCACCACCGACAGCACCGATGAGCGTTGCCATGCCGAGCGATGGCGTGAGCGGCTCAGCCGTGATGGACACGAGGCCCGCGAGAGCGCCGTTGAGCATCATGGTGAGATCCACCTTGCCGTAGACGACCTGCGTCAGGATCAGCGCAGCGATCACGCCACCGGCCGCAGCCGCGTTGGTGTTGGCAAAGATGCGCGACACGTCAGCGACGTCACCCACAGTGCCCATGGCGAGCTGCGAGCCACCGTTAAAGCCGAACCAGCCGAGCCACAGGATGAACGTACCAAGCGTGGCGAGTGCCAGGTTGGAGCCCATCATCGGAACAACGCGACCGTCGACATACTTGCCCTTGCGAGCGCCGAGGATGATCGCACCGGCCAGAGCAGCCCAGCCACCCACGGAGTGCACAACGGTGGAACCGGCAAAGTCGAGGAAGCCGAACTGGCTGTCGAGGAAACCGCCACCCCACTTCCAGGAGGCCTGGATCGGGTAGATGAAGCCCGTGAGGATGATGACGAACACGAGGAACGGCCAAAGCTTGATGCGCTCTGCAAGAGCACCAGACACGATGGACGCCGTCGCGGCGCAGAACATCAGCTGGAAGAAGTAGTCCGAACCGGTGGACGCGTAACCGTAATCGTCCGCCCCGTCACGTCCTACGCCCACTGCCTCGAGCAGAGCCGGGCCAAAGGCACCCAGATAGCCGCCCGTCTCATCAGCGCCGATGGACCAGCTGCCGAGCGGGTACATGAGGTTGTAGCCCACGATGTAGTAGGCAACGCTCGCCAGCGAGAAGAGGCCCATGTTCTTCGTAAGCTGCATCGTCACGTTCTTGGAACGCACGAGGCCGGCCTCGAGCATCGCAAAGCCCGCGGCCATGAAGAACACGAGGAAGCCGCCCACGAGGAACAGCACCGAGTTGAAAATAAAGATGGAGTCGGAGGAGGCATCCACCCCAACCGTCGCATCCTGCGCCAGCGCCAGCGTCGGCGCAGCGACAGCAAGCAGAGCTAGCGGAAGAGATTTGGTGAGTTTCATGTCTGTGTATCGTCCCTGAGTGTTTGGCGCGATCAAAGCGCGTCGTCGTTGGTTTCGCCGGTGCGGACGCGCAGGGCGCTTTCCACGTCGAGCGTGAAGATCTTACCGTCGCCGATCTTGTCGGTTTTGGCCGTCTTGGCGATCGTATCCACAACCTGCTCGGCCATGGCATCGGCCACGACGATCTCAAGCTTGACCTTGGGCACGAAGTTCACGGCATACTCGGCGCCGCGGTAGATTTCCGTGTGGCCAGACTGAGAGCCGAAGCCCTTGATTTCGGTCACCATCATGCCACGCACGCCGAGCCCGGTGAGTGCTTCACGCACCTCTTCGAGCTTGAACGGCTTGATGGCTGCTATGATCATTTTCACGTGTTGTCCCCTTCCTAGTTCCGTGGGTGCAGCGCTGCAGCAGCACGTTGCGGCGCGCGCGCTGATGAGTGGCGCAAAGGGCTGGGCCTGCAACCTCACGCACCGAAGAGCGGCGCGCTCCCAAGGCAAGATGGAGTCGTTTTTTGCACAATTTATAATCAACGATTAATTTATGGGCGAATTGAAAACACGGTGCTGCGATCGCATCACCTCGCGGCAAAAACGCATTCGGTCAGTTACTTCACGCCCGTCGTCGACTACATTTCCACAAAACTCGCGTCAGACGCAGATCCATGAGCAGACCACCAAAACGCAAACCGCCGCTTGTCGCAGATCGGCGCTACCCGAAGTCGGCGGCGCAAAAAAAGACCGCGCCACGCCGGTCCCGTAAAGCCGCGCCAAAGCGGCGCAAGGCTTCGTGGCCGGTGCGTCTTTTCCGCTGGGTATTGCGCCTCGTCTGGAAGATCACATGGCGCACCTCGGCCTTTGTGGCGGCTCTCGTCGGGCTTGCGGCGCTTTACGTTGCACTGACCCTTCCCCCGGCAGAGACCTTCGTCGATCAGCGCGCGCGTGGCTCCGTCACGCTTCTTGACCGGAATGGACAGGTCTTTGCCTGGCGCGGCGATCAGTTTGGCGGTGTCGTTACCGCCGACACAGTGAGCCCCAACATCAAGAACGCAGTCATCGCCACTGAGGACAGGCGGTTCTACCGGCATCTGGGCATCAGCCCACGCGGTGTGGCCTCGGCCATTCGCATCAACCTCTCGGAGGGGCGCGGCCCGCTCTCAGGCCATGGCGGCTCCACGCTGACGCAGCAGACCGCAAAGCTCATCTGCATGGGCACGCCGTTCGACCCCGACGCCTGGCCGAGCGAAGCCGCCTACGAGGCTGACTGTCGCGAGGGCTCCATCTCCAGAAAGGCACGGGAGGCCATCTACGCGCTTGGCATGGAGATCAAGTACACCAAGGATGAGATCCTCACGATCTACCTCAACCGGGCGTTTCTCGGGTCTACCGCGCGGGGATTTGAAGCCGCCACGCAGCGCTATTTCGGAAAACCGGCCTCCGAGGCAACGGTAGCAGAGGGTGCGATGCTCGCGGGTCTGCTCGTGGCACCGTCCCGCTTTGCCCCCACGAACAACCTCCAACGCAGCCAGGATCGCGCGGCAACGGTCGTCCGCCTGATGGAGGAACAGGGCTATCTGAGCGAGGCCGAGGCGCGTGAGGCCCAGAACAACCCCGCCACCCTGAGCGAGGCCGCAGCCGCGCGGCGCGGCGGATACTTCACCGATTGGGTCATGTCATCGGGCCCGGAATTCTTTACCCGCGACACGACCGAAGACGTCATCATCAAAACCACCTTTGACGCCCGCATCCAAGAAGCCGCAGAAGAGGCGCTGACCGACATCTTCGAGAACAAGGTTCGTGAGGGATCAGAGGCCGAAGCTGCCATTGTTGTAATGAGCGCCGATGGTGCTGTGCGCGCCTTGGTGGGGGGGCGCGATCTGCGGGTTGCCGGGGCCTTCAACCGCGCCACTCAGGCCAACCGGCAGACTGGCTCGACCTTCAAGCCCTTCGTCTACGGCACGGCGATGGAGCTGGGCTACGGGCCCTTCGACACGGTCGTCGATGAGCCGTGGTCGATCAACATACCAGGCTCGGGAACCTACGCGCCGCGCAACTACTCCGACGAGTTCCAGGGCCGCGTGACGCTCACCGACGCGCTCGCGCGCTCCCTCAACATTCCAGCCGTGAAGATATCCGAAAGCCTCGGGCGCGATCTCGTGCGTCAAGTGGCCGAAGATTTCGGGATCCGCTCCAAGCTGGCCCAAGGGCCAGCGCTGGCGCTCGGAGCCTCGGAAAGCACGCTGCTCGAGATGACGGGCGCTTATGCGGGCATCCTGAATGGCGGCTCATCGGTGACGCCTTACGGTCTCGTGGAACTGCGCCTGCAAGGTGATCTTGAGCCTCTCATGGGCACCGGCGGCGGCATCGGTGAGCGTGTGATCTCCGAAGAAGCCGCAGGCAAGCTCGTCTACATGATGACGCAGGTGGTGGAGGCGGGCTCGGGTGGACGGGCCGCCATCGACGGCTTCGAGATTGCGGGCAAAACAGGCACGACGCAAGCCGCGCGCGACGCGTGGTTCATCGGCTTTACCGCGGACTACGTCACCGGGGTCTGGATGGGCTACGACGACAACCGGCCGCTCACCGGCGTCACGGGCTCTGGCCTCCCGGCCGATATCTGGCGTGAAACGATGGCACGCGTGCACGGGCCTGTCCCGCCGCCGCCCCTTCCGATGGCTCGCAACATCGTGCGGGCCCAGACCCCAGCACCCGCCCCCGCACCGCAGCCACGGCAGGAAAACGCCGTCGAAGGCCTGATCATGGATGTCTTGCGCGGCATTCTCGGAGATGGCTAGGGCCGCAGCCCAAGCCTGAACAGAACGCCTAACCCGCGCGCTCAAGGTCGTTGATGAGGCCCGCGATGTTGCCGCCGTTGCGGTCGAAGAGCGCGGTCACCTCCACGCGCTCGGTCGCCAGCATGTTCACGCCCTCGATCAGCATGTTCACGAACCGGTCCCGGCCCGAACGGTCGCTGACGATGAACGTCACCTCAAAGGGCGCCTCACCGCGGAGAAACGCCGTCGTAGACACCTCGAAGAACCGCCCGTTGGCCCGCGCGCTGTTCACCTCGATGCGACCACCCACAAATTCGCGGAAGCGGCGCCCATATTTGCGCGCGATATAGCCCCGGAAGGCCTCCGTGTAGCTGGAGAGTTGCGCACCCGAGAGCGAGCGCACCGGCGGGCCAAGCGCAGACCGCGCGATCGCGTCCACATCCCCGTAGCGGGAAAAAATCGCCTCGAAATCGCGCACCATGGCGGCGTCGGACTTGTTTGCCGAGATCACAGCGTTGATCTCGTTGACGAGGCCGTTCACCAACGCCTCCGCCTCCCGATTGGTGAGGGCAAAGGCTGGCGCTGCCGCAACCCCGAGAAGACCGGTCAGAACCGCCCGGCGGGTCAGCTCAATCGAGGTAGAGGTCGTCATAGAGGTCTCCTTCGGTGTCCTCGAGGGGGGCGTCGGCAAGCGGATCATCAAAGAGCGGATCGTCAGGCCCAATGGCCGCGCCCGCGTCCTGCCCCAGCTCGAAGCGCCGGTTTTGCAGATAGGCAAGCTTGGTCTGCGAATAGCCATCCGCACTTTCGTAAAGAATGCTGTCGACGGTGCCGAGGAAGCGGTAGCGCCTGTCCACGATACGCGCCACCCGGGCCGACGTCACGTAGTTGCTTTCCGGCGTGCTGATGACGGCAGAGAGCGGATTGATGAATACGTCCACCACCTCGCCCATGGCGTCCCGCGACGTCGAGGGCCCAAGCACCGGCAGCGCGAGATAAGCCCCTTCACCGACGCCCCAGACATGGAGCGTCTCGCCAAAATCGGTGTCTTCCTCGGGCGCACCGAGCGACGTGGCCGGATCAAGGATGCCCCCAAGTCCCAAGGTCGTGTTCACCAGAAAGCGACCGGTATTAATCGCGGCGTCCTCGAACTTGCCCTGGAGCGTCTTGTTAAGAATGGCCGCAGGCAGGCCCGCATTCTCTGCGAAGTTGTTCACACCCTGCCGCACGGGCTCGGGCACCACCGTGCCATAGGCCTGACTGGCGGGCCTGAGGGCCACCGCATCAAGCCCGGTATTGAACGTGTGGACCGAGCGATTGAGCGGCTCGAGAGGGTCATAGACACCACCCGGAGGAGGCGGTGCAGCGCAAGCGCTGACAAAAATAAGAACGCCAAGGCAGGCCGCGAGCCGCAGCATCCCCCCCGGTCGAAAAAAATTTGCCTTCAAAACAACGCTTTCATGTCTCAACGCCTGCCTCTTTACTGTCCTTTTGGAGCCTATGACTACCCATATGAGTTTACATATGTCGCGACAGACCGTTTCATAGTTCGCCACATCCAATCGCATGAGAATTGCCACAATGGCCAGTCAGGACATCAATACCAAAGCGGGCCGCGCGGAGCTTCGCGCAGTCCGTAAGGAAAGCCGGGGCCTTTACTGGTTTGTCGGGATCTTCAGCTTTTTCGTGAATCTGCTGATGCTGACGGGCCCGATCTACATGCTGCAGGTCTATGACCGCGTGCTTGGATCGCGCTCGGAAGAGACGCTGATCGCGCTCTCGATCCTCGTGCTTTTCCTTTACGGGATGATGGGGCTCTTGGACTATGCGCGGGGCCGCGTGATGGGCCGCGTGGGTGCGCGCTTCCAGTCGCGGCTCGACAGGCGCGTCTTTTCCGCCGTCATCCGGCGCACCTCCGTTGATCCGAACCCGGCCAAAGCCACCGGACTGAGAGATCTCGAGGCCGTCCAGAGGCTCATGACCTCCCCTGTCCTGATGGCGTTCTTCGACATCCCTTGGACGCCGATCTTCATCGCCGCGATCTTCATCTTCCATCCGTGGCTGGGCTGGCTGGCCGTGGCGGGCTCGGTCGTTTTGATCGCCGTGGCCCTCGCCAACCAGGTTTTGACGCGCAAACCCCTCGGGACGGCCACCAGCGCGCAGCTTCAGGCCGAGCTGATGAGCGAGCAGCTCAAGTCAGAATCCGAGATCGTGCGCGCTCTCGGAATGCGTGATGCCTCGTTCACACGCTGGCAAAAGGCGCGGGATCTGAGCCTGCGGGAGAGCATTCAGGCCACCGATGTCGGCGGCACCTTCACCACCACGTCCAAGACGTTCCGGCTCTTTCTGCAATCGGCGATGCTGGGCCTCGGTGCGTATCTCGTGCTGCGCGGGGAGCTGACGCCCGGCGCGATGATTGCTGGCTCGATTTTGCTCGGCCGGGCGTTGGCGCCGGTGGAGCAACTCATCAACCAATGGCCGCTCGTGCAGCGCGCCCGCGAAGGCTGGACCGCGCTCACGGTGCTCCTCTCCGAAATCCCAGTCGAGGCGCCGCGCACACCGCTTCCCCGCCCACGCGCCCTGCTAGAGGCGCAGCAAGCCACCATCGTGCCCCCGGGTGAAAACCAAGCGGCGCTCCGGATGGTGTCATTCCGGCTTGAGCCCGGGCAGGCCTGCGGCGTGATCGGGCCCTCCGGCGCGGGGAAGTCCACGCTGGCGCGCGCGATCACCGGTGTCTGGCGCACGGCGGGCGGGAAAATCAGGCTCGATGGCGCGAGCCTCGACAATTACGACCCGGACGTTCTGGGCCAGCTCATCGGCTACCTGCCGCAACGCGTGCAGCTCTTTGAAGGCACGATCGCGGAAAACATCGCGCGCCTCTCGCCCCAGCCCGATGCCGAAATGGTGGTGGCCGCCGCCAAAAAGGCCGCGGCGCACGAGATGATCCTGCAGCTCCCTGACGGCTACGACACGCGGCTGAGCGCCATTGGCGGTCGCCTGAGTGGCGGGCAAATCCAACGGATCGGCTTGGCACGGGCCATGTATGGCGATCCGGTTCTTCTCGTGCTCGATGAGCCAAACTCGAACCTCGACAATGATGGCAACATGGCGCTCAACCTCGCGATCCGCGAAGCAAAGGCGGCAGGCAGCTCCGTTATGATCATGGCGCACCGACCCGCTGCGATCCAGGAATGCGACGTGCTGCTGATGCTGGAGGGTGGCCAGCGGCGCGCCTTTGGCCCGAAAGATCAGGTGCTGCGCGAGGTCGTCCAGAACCAGGCAGAGATCCGCAAATCTGCAAACCAAGGCCAGGCAGGAGGCGTGACATGACCGATGAAAGCCGCAGCTGGTCCGCCCGGCGCCCGATGACTGTTGGCCTCATTGGGCTCATTGTCCTTGTGGGCGGCTTCGGGACATGGGCAACTCAGGCCAACATCTCGGGCGCGATCGTGGCCTCCGGGCGTATCGAAGTCGATCGCAATAGGCAGATCGTGCAACACCCCGATGGCGGTGTCGTCACCGAGATCCGCGTTGATGAAGGCTCCCGCGTGGAAGCAGGCGACGTGCTCGTGCGCCTCGATGACACGCTTCTGAGCTCTGAGCTTGCCCTCATCGAGAGCCAGCTTTGGGAGACGCAGGCCCGACGCGCGCGGCTCGAGGCAGAGCGTGACGATGCCCAGACCGTCACCTTTCCTAAGACCTTGCTTGAAGCCGCCGGCGTGCGAGATGACGTATCCGATCTGGTCGAAGGGCAAAGTCGCCTCTTTGACGCGCGGGGCGAGACGATTGCCAACAATGTTGAACAACTCGGCAAACGGCGCGGTCAGATCGACGATCAGATGGGCGGTGTTGACGCACAATTGGCCGCGCTCGACCGTCAGCTCACGTTGATCGAGGAAGAGCTCGCCGCGCAGGAAAGCCTCCTTGAGCGCGGACTGGCGCAGGTGGGACGCGTGCTGGCGCTCCGACGCGAGCAGGCCAGCATAGATGGGCGTATCGGAGAGCTTCGCGCCTCCCTCGCGCAGGCCTCAGGCCGCATGACCGAGATCGATATCGAGATCCTCACTCTGCGCGCAAACCGGCGTGAGCAGGCGATCACGCAGCTGCGCGATATCCAGTTCAGCGAGAACGAGCTTCTGGAGCGGCGCCGTTCCCTGCAGGAGCGGCTGTCGCGGCTCGACATCACGGCACCCGTCTCCGGCGTCGTCTACGGCCTGTCCGTCTTTGCCGAACGCTCCGTGATCCGCCCTGCCGAACCCGTGCTCTTTCTCGTACCCCAGGACCGCCCGCTCGTGATCGCGGCGCAAGTGGCCCCGATCCATATCGACCAGGTCTTTGTCGGTCAGGACGTGACGCTGCGCTTTTCGGCGCTTGATCAGCGCACCACGCCGGAGCTTGAGGGGCAGGTGATCCAGCTCTCTGCAGATGCCTTCGAAGATGAGGCCACGCGGGCAAGCTTTTACCGGGCCGAGATCATCCTCACCGAAGGGCAGATCGCGCGCCTGCCAGAGGGCTCCACCCTCATTCCCGGGATGCCCGTGGAGAGCTTTATCCGCACCGATGATCGCACGCCGCTCGCCT
>JBCBME010000008.1:0-18614 GCA_039822945.1 Pseudomonadota bacterium | reverse complement strand
ATGCTGCGCGGCGTGCCGCTGGCATCTTGGGTGTGCGCGCGCAAAGTAAGGCGATTGCGCTAGAATTGGTGCAAGATGGCGAAGGCCTAATCGCACAAGGCGAGTTTCGAAGGGTGCTTCAGATCCTGATCAACTTGATCCTCAACGCCTGCGACGCGCTGGGCGGGACTGCGGGCAAGATTTCCCTCGAGGTTGAAAGCCTCAGTTGTCTTGCGGATGCCGATCTGCAGGTGGGCGGTATTCGCGCCGGGCGCGATTACGTCAAACTCTCCGTGTGCGACGATGGCAGCGGCATGACGGCGCAAACCGCCGCGAGCGTCTTCAACCCGTACTTCACCACCAAAGGGCGGCAGGGCACTGGGCTCGGGCTGGCGACGGCTGCACTTCAAGTGCGCGCCATTCGTGGCGGGATCGACGTGGAAAGCTCCGTAGGCGAGGGGACGCGGATCACAATCTACTGGCCCGTGGCGAAGGTGGCAGTGGTCGCTCCCGAAATCGGGCAGTCGGAGGGCGGCGACCTTAGTGGATTGACCGTCCTTGTCGTCGACGATGATCCGAATGTGAGCGCCGTGGTGGGATCGTTTCTCGAAGCGCTCGGGGCCGAAGTTGCCTGCTGCGAAGACCCCCGCGATGCCGCGGCGGCCATCGAAGAGGATCCTGCGGGTTGGTCGGCTCTCATAACCGACTACGACATGCCGCACCTGAACGGAGGCGCGCTCGTGGCCAAGATACGCCCTCACGCACCCGATCTGCCGGTCTTCGTGGTCACTGCCCTCGCCAAACGGCTCTCGGATCCGCGACTTGCTCCGGATCAGGTGACCGGCGTCTTTGCAAAGCCAATAGATCTAATGCGCCTTTCGCAGGCTCTGGCCGCGCTGCCGGGTGCGCGCTAGGCTGCGCTCATGAGACTACTTCTTGCTGATGACCACGATCTTGTTCTTGAAACCCTTGGGGCGTTCCTGAGCGCGCAGGGTGAATTTGACGTCGAGACCTGCGGCTCCCTTGAGGCGGCGCTCGAGAAAATTGGCAACGATACGGCCTATGACCTCGTGCTGCTGGACTACTCGATGCCGGGCATGGACGGGCTGACGGGGCTCGAGCGGGCGATCGCGGCCTCCTTCGGTCGGCCCGTTGCGATCATGTCAGGCACGGCCACCAAGGCTGTCGCGCAAGAGGCCATCGACAAGGGCGCCATTGGCTTTCTTCCTAAAACGATGGCGGCAAAGTCCCTCGTGAATGCTGTGCGATTCATGGCCATGGGCGAAACCTATGTTCCGCTTGACTTCCTCAACGCCGAGGAAGAGACTCCGGACGTCCCGCTGGCCAAGCTCTTGTCGACGCGTGAGCATGAGGTGCTTGGCGGCCTTTGCCGTGGGCTGTCAAACAAGGAACTTGCGCGCGAGCTCGATCTTCAAGAGGTGACGATCAAGCTTCATGTCAAAACCCTTTGCCGCAAGCTCGATGCCAAAAACCGCACCCATGCCGCGATGATCGGCAAGGAAGCGGGCCTCTTCTAGAGACGCCCACTTCGCGTCTTTCCTGCTTTCAGTGCATCGGCTCTAGAACAGGAAGCCGTCGCAGATTTCCTGGTAGAAGGCGTCGCCCTCAGTCGCGCCGCGGCTCTGGAAGGTGAGGTCGCACCCGCCGAGATCTGCCGTGACTGTGCCGTCATTGCCGAGTGTGACATTGCTCGACAGCCACTGGTCGATGCTTAGCCCGTCCAGCAGGTCGAGCTTGCGGACGTCGATCAAGTCCTTCTCGGTGCCACTGCGCCGGAAATCAGTGATGAGATCTTGTCCGCCATCGAGATCATTGGCCCGGAAGACAAAGCGATCGGACCCCGTGCCGCCGGTGGCGACATCATCACCTCCACCGAGATAGATCCGGTCATTGCCCGCGCCGCCATCGAGGACGTCGTCGCCCTTCGCCCCGTTGAGGTAGTCCTTGCCGAACCCGCCAGTAAGCACGTCATTGTTCGAGCCGCCATTGAGGTTGTCGTCGTTGGCACCGCCATCGAGTATATCGTCACCGGTGCCGCCCTTGAGCGAGTCGCTTCCGGTGCCGCCCGCAAGAGCGTCATTGCCGGATCCGCCCTTGAGGACATCCGCGCCCGCGTCGCCATGCATAACATCGTTGCCCGAGCCACCATTGAGGTGGTCTGCACCATCCCCGCCAGCGAGCGCGTCATCATGGCTGCCACCTTTCAGCTGGTCGTCACCTGTGCCACCCGACAAGCTGTCATTGCCAGAGCCGCCGGACATCTCGTCGTTGCCACTGCCGCCATCAAGCTGGTCATGACCTGCCGAGCCACTCATGACATCGTCGCCGGTGCCGCCAAAGAGCACGTCATCGTCCTCCGGGAGGAGGTTGCCGAACTGGTCGTAGCGCAGGCCATCCTCATCGTAGCTCGAGATGATGTCGGGGTTTTCCTTCCCGGGTGCCGCGCCGCCGTGGATGAGATCGTCGCCCGATCCGCCGCCGATCTCGTCGCCCGAGGAACTGCCGCTCAACACATCGTCGCCTTGGCTGCCGGTGAGGTCATCTGCACCAGCGTTGCCGTCGACGGTATCGTCAAAGCTTGAGGCTCCGGACGGATCCTCAATCATCTCGATCCCCTTGATAAGAATGGTGGAACCCAGATCGAGTGCTTCGAACGGATCGAGCGCCCTCGGATCAGCCGCACCGTCATTCGACGCCGCGCGCGGTGCATCCGCCACGAGAATGAGCGTTGCCTCACCGGTGTCCGGATCGCGGTCCACTCGGTAAAAGCCGCCGGAGGAGCCCGTGCCATCGTTCATGTCGTGGTCACCAGAATTGCCGCCAACATAGAGCGTGCCGTTCGCATCGATGATGGCTGCGCCAAAGGTCACCGCGGGAAGCCCGTCGTGGTAGATGCCGTCGATGATGGTCCCGGTCACGGGGGAGAGGGAAAACTCCGGTTCGTCGCCCGAGACATCGATGGTGATGAACGTGCCCTCGGCACCTTCCTGGTCTGGGCGCACCACGCCGCAGAACTTGCGCTCTTCGGTGTCATAGGCCACGTCCCAAACGCGTGGCGTCACGAGCTCTTTGGGCAGGGTGCACCGCTCCACGACGGGGTTGCCCGCCTCATCGCTCTCGGAGACGTCGACGCGCATGAAGTAGTCCATGTCCGCTTCGAAGGCCCAGAGATTGCCCTTGTCGTCGAAGTCACCTGTCCAGGAGCGGTAGGGCGTCTCCCCGATGCGGTAGCTCAGACCATCGGCATCAATCATGACGAGATCTTTTTGCGAAACAGCGTTGCCCAGCGCATCAAAACCGTCCTTGACGGCGATGCCGTAGAGCAGGTCGTCCTCGGTGTTAAAGCCGATGGCGTTGACGACCACGGTCGCATCAGCGCCTGCCTGGGTGTAGGTCTCTGTCTCCGGGTCGAAAACAACGAGCGTACCGTTCAGGACTTGGTAGAGATTGGGTTGCCCTTCGGCAAAGGCTGCGACCGTAACCTCCTGGCCGCCGATCTCCATGACCTTGTCGTAGGAAAAGATCGGCCCGCTTGTATCGATGGCACTGTCGGCTTCGGGCTCCACCGAGCGGAAAGTGAGCTCACCTGGCGCGCCTGTGCCGGTGAAGGAGACGGTGATCTCCTCAAAGACACCGCTTTCGGCCTCATAGCGGCCGATGCTTTCCCCGTTCCATAGAACCTCCACGCCCCCCTGGACCACACCCGCTCCCATATTGGCGGCCACGTCGAAGGTGAGCTGATACTGAGCGCCCTCGACCGTTTCCACGGTCTGGGACATCTCGTTGTGCCCGCCGGGAAGCTCGGTCACGGTCCAAAGGCTCGTGTCCGCATAGCCCGAAAACGTCAGCGCGTCGTCTGTCCCTTGCAGCAGGTTTTCGTCGTAGTCTCCGACGATCGTATCGTCGCCGGCCTTACCAGTGATCTTGTCGTCGCCACCTCGGCCCACGATGATGTCACCCAGGCCAGTGCCGATGATCTCTTCATTGAGATCGGTACCCTTGTATGTTGTCATGATCTTTCTCCTCGTTACGGGTCACGTCACCAGCCGATGCCCTGGTAGGCGGGGGAGGCTGGCAATTCTGGGAAGGCGCGGACCACGTCGATCACGGGGGTCTGTGCCGCGAGCGCGGCTTGCGCCATGGCTCTGTAGCTGTCGTTGGCCTGCGTCAGGATGACGGTGTCGGCGTCCGCACACGCGCTCTCGGCGTCTTCTGCGATCAGCGTGCTCAGCTCTTCCGCCAAGGCCGCGAGGCCCGGCGCGCCGTGCTTCACGTAGCCAAGTTGCGCTTCGATGTTGGTGTCGCGCGTGACGGCCGGGTCGTGGGCGCGGACGGCGATGCCCGCCTCGCGGAGCGCGGCGATAAGCTCGAGCGCGGGGCTCTCGCGCAGGTCATCCGTGCCGGGCTTGAAGGCCAGACCGAGGACAGCCACGCGACGCGCGCCGCTTTCCCGGACAAGGCGCACCGCCTCTTCGATCTGGACGCGGTTCGAGGTGCCGAGGTTCTCGATCATCGGGAGCGAGACCCCCGCTGATTGCGCGATGTGAGCCACCGCGCGCACTTCCTTGGGCAGGCAGGAGCCGCCATAGGCAAAGCCGGGCTTGAGGTAGTAGGGCGACAGATTCAGCTTCTGATCCTGGCAAAAGACATCCATCACCGCGTGGCTGTCGACGCCCTGGCTTTTGGCTAAGCGACCGACTTCATTGGCAAAACAGACCTTCGTGGCGTGCCAGACATTGTCGACATACTTCACCATTTCGGCGGTCTCGATCGTGGTGACGATGGGGGCCGCATCCACCGGCGCGTAGATCTGGCGCAGGATGTTTCCTGTGCGCGCGCAGGTGGCACCGATCACTGTCTTGGGCGGCGCGTAAAAGTCTTCGACGGCCACGCCTTCGCGTAGAAACTCGGGGTTGAACGCCACGCCGAAATCAACGCCGAGAGTCTTGCCGCTCACCTCTTCTAGGATCGGGGTCATGACGCGCATCGTCGTCCCCGGGGGGATCGAGCAACGCATGACGAAGACGTGGAAGCCGTCTTTTTGGGCGAGACCTGCGGCCATGGTGCGCGCGGCAGCCTCGATAAAGCGGTAGTCGCAGCCGCCGTCCTGCGCAGTCGGCGTGCCAACGGAGACAAACGTGACATCGGTATCGATGACGGCACTGGCCAGATCATCGGTGGCAGAGACGAGGTCGCTTGCGACACCGTCGGACAAGAGTTTGCCGAGGTCCTTCTCATGGATGGGGGAGCGGCCAGAGGCGATATCGGCAACCTTGGCCGCGTCGATATCCACGCCCACGACGCGGTGCCCGAGCGAGGCGAGGCAGGCCGTGGAAACGGCCCCGACATAGCCGAGGCCCACGATGGAAATCGCGGGTTTTGCAGAGATGTCAAAAAGCTCCGCGGGGAGAGCTGCCGCGGTGTTGATGGGGCTCAGGTCAAGCATTCTTACAGTCCTTCCAACATGTTTTGTGTTGTGCTGGAGACTGTCTAAGCCTCTGAAAATGCTTGTGATATTGCGCGGAAGGCTAGGTGTTCACGCGTTTGAGAGCAGCGCGATACCAAAGGATAGCCGCTCGCAAAAAAGGGTGAGGCAAACACAAAGGCCCCGCGCTCGTGCGCGGGGCCCTGGAGGTGGCATCTCGGGCCGTGAGTAGAGGCCTAAGCCGCAGCCGATGCGTCCTCAGAGGCTCGGGAATAGACATCCTCGTAGCGGATGATGTCGTCTTCGCCGAGATAGGGGCCGCTCTGAACTTCAATGAGGGTGAGCGGCACCTTTCCTTTGTTCTCGAGGCGGTGAATGGCGCCGAGCGGGATGTAGACCGATTGGTTCTCCGCGAGCATGCGGACATCCTCGTTCACGGTCACCGTCGCGGTCCCTTCCACGACAACCCAGTGCTCGGAGCGGTGGAGGTGCGATTGTAGCGACAGCTGGCCACCGGGCTTCACCATAATCCGCTTCACCTGAAAGCGCTCGCCCAGCGAGAGCGTCTCGTAGTGGCCCCATGGACGGTGACATTGCTGAAAGCTCGTCGCTTGCGGGGCATTCTGGATTTTGAGCTCCGCCACGACCTCCTTGACCCGCTCCGCTTCATCCATGTTGGCCACCAGGATGGCATCCCCGGTGGCGATGGCTGCGATGTTTTCGAGCCCGAGGCCCACGATGCGGGTATCGGCGCAATCTGATCGAAGAAGCGTGCCCTTGCAGCCGATCTGCGTCGCAGCGCCGCTCAAAGCGTTGCCATCTGCATCCTTTTCCTCGGTCCCTTGCACCGCGCGCCAGGAGCCGAGATCCGACCAGCCGCAATCGACCGGCACGACAGTAAGAGCATCGGCAGCTTCCATGACGGCGTAGTCGATGGAGATGTCGTCGCAGCGCCCGTAGGCATCGGCCCCGAGCCGGAAGAAGCAGAGATCTTCGGTGCCAGTGGCAAGCGCCGCGCGGCAAGGCATCACGAGACGGGGCGCCAGTACCTCGAAGGCCTCGATGATGGTGCCCACGCGGAACATGAAGATGCCCGCGTTCCAGAGATGCAAGCCACCGGCCACCATGTCTTGGGCGACGCGCTTTGCGGGCTTCTCCACGAAGGATTTGAGGTGCTGCGCTTCGCGCTTCACGGCGGGCTGCGACAGTTCGAGGTAGCCGTAGCCTGTCTCGGGGGCAGAGGGCGCAATGCCAAAGGTGACGATCTCGCCTCGAGCTGCGGCCTCAGCTCCGGTCTCAAGCGCCGCAGCGAAGGCGGCATCGTCGGTGATCTTGTGATCCGACGGCGCCACCAGAAGGATCGCGTCCGGCGTGGCCTCGTGATGAAGCGCTGCTGCGAGGATCGCAGGGGCCGTGTTGCGGCCCTCGGGCTCGAGCAGGATCGTGCTGCCTTGCGTCCCAACTTGGTCGATTTGCTCGGCCGCAATGAAGCGGTAGTCACCCCCCGTCACGATAGTGGGCGCGCCAAATCGCGGGCCCGACAGACGGCGCAGCGTGGATTGAAAGAGGCTTTCGTCGCTCACGATGTCGGCGAACTGCTTGGGGAAGCTCTTGCGCGATGCGGGCCAAAGACGCGTGCCGGAACCGCCTGCGAGGATAACGGGGATAATCATGTACTTTGCTCCATTCACTTGCATTGAAGGCTGTCTAACGCGTTGCTTCCAAACAATCTTCTGAGCAGGAGGACAGGAGGCAGGCTCAAAAGGCGCAGCGCCTCTCCAAAAGGATAGTCCCGCTCCCTCCTTCAGAAGGGGGCCGGGAGGGCGCCGATATAGACCGCCAAAAGCGTCACGAATGTTGCGACCGCCACGGCAAGCTGGGCCTTGGCCGTGCCATTTTGCACACGTGCGCCCCAGCCCTCGCCGCCGCCCGCGCTCTGATTGCCGCGGTTGGACCATTTCTGTTTGGACAGATGGAAGATCATAAAGATCTTCACCGACGCGTTGATCACTTGGTTGAGGTACAGGATGAAGGGCCAGCTCAGATCCACCTGCCGTGCGTAGCTATAAAGAAATGTGCAGAGCACGACGCGGCTGAAGAGCACCCAGATGAGGCACGACCAGAGGTAGAGCGGGTCCAACAGGGCTGCGAGGATCGCCAGCGTGGGCGAGACCATCATCGTCCACATCGCGATCCGCTGATCGACAACGCACCACCAAATGAAGGGTTTCACCTGCCGCGGGCCCAGCGCGATTGCACGGGAGCCGTTGCGCAGCATGTTGCCCGACCAGCGGCGGAAATTTTGCACCATCCGCTCGAGCCCGTTCTCCTTGATGACCTCGATCGTGTAGACGGTGGCGTCGGGCACGTAAGTCATCTTCGCGCCCTTGGTGAGCATGTAGTACCACGTGCTCTTGTCGTCGCCGGAAAGGAACCGGAAGCGGCCCCAAAGCCAGTGGTCGAGGTGATCGGCCTCGATGGTGCGAATAAAGCGCTCAGAGAGCATGTGCTGGGCGCGGAAGACGCTCATGCGCCCCGTCAGCGTCAGCACCTTGCCCGACATCGCGTGGGATTGCATGGCCAGCCGGCGCTGGGCGAAACGCATGTCTAGCCAGTTCGCAATCCATTTCGG
The DNA here is from genome assembly GCA_039822945.1 of Pseudomonadota bacterium. Taxonomy (GTDB): domain Bacteria; phylum Pseudomonadota; class Alphaproteobacteria; order Rhodobacterales; family Rhodobacteraceae; genus Shimia_B. Next base: position 10,557 of record JBCBME010000008.1, on the reverse strand, counting down.
GCCGTAGCAGATCACCTCCTCATCGGTGGTGAGGGCCTGAAGCTCGGGATCTGCGCCAAACATTGAGAGCGTCTTTTCCAGCACGTCGTTTCCGTAGAGCGCATCGCCATCCATGAAGATCACGAGGTCGTCTGGATCCACGCCGTTGCGATTGATGGCGCGCAGGATCATTCCGATGGCCATGCGCTTGCCTGGCTGGTTCTGGCGCAGAAAGACCAGCTCAGCCAGATCATCGGGGATGTCTTGGGCGTGGGTTTCCACGAAAGAGCGGATGATGAGCTCGTCATAGGCGGACCCGGTACCGATGTAGATCGTGGTGGGGATCTTTTCGCGCCGGATCTGGGCGAGGATCGAACCGATGACGCGCTTGGTGATGGCGGGCTCTTCGTAATACGTGGTCATCTGGATATGGAGACGCCGGGGCCGCCACCCGCTCTGCCAGACCGCATTTGCCGCCCGCCGCATGCCCGGCCAGCGGAGACGTCGGTAGCATTCCGCTCGAACCGCGTGGGTGAACCACCAACCAAACCGCCAGATCCCCAGCGTCCCGAGCACAAGCGTCACATGGAGCGTGTCGGGCTGGAAGAAGCGGTTTTGCGTGTTGGTCAGGAGCCAAAGGAGGAGGGCGCTGATCAGCCCAAGTCCTGCGAGCTGCGTTGGCCGCCATTTCGCCAGCCCCCGCTTCACCGGAGCCCGCAGGCCACGGAGACGCACGGTCAGATCCTTGTCAAAGGCGTATTCCGTTTCGGGCGCGTGCATCAGAAGCCGGCCCATTCCTGAAGGGCATCCCAACGCTCGGCCTGAGCGCGGGCCCATGGGCGTTCAGCGGCGAGCTGCACTGGCGCAAGGTGGGGCAGGCTTTTACGGGTCTCAGCGCTCGTTAGATCGGGAAAGCTGACGCTTACGAGCATCCCGAAGTCCGGCGACATTTCGGGGTCGATTCCAGCGGCGATGCCGCTCACTTCGCCTTTCAGCGCGCGCGGTCCGTCCGCCGTGGTCACCTCAACGGTGACCGCCATTCCGGGAAAGAAGGCTGAAGCCATGGAGGGGTCCAGCCAGCCGCGCGCCTGCCGTGCGTCTCCAGCCTCAATGACGGCCACGAGGGCGCCGCGCCCGACAAGCTGGCCCTTGATCGCTGTGATCTCCGTCACGATGCCATCGCGTTGCGCGACGACGTGCAGACCATCGCCGGCATCGCGCAGCTGTCCTCGCTCACGCTTCAGTCGCCGGAGCTCATCGCTAAGCGTATCGACCTGTGCCAGCGCAGCCTCATGCGCGTCAAAGAGATCGCGGTAGTCCGGCGCATATCGCCCGTCGAACGCTTCAAGCAGCACCGCAACGGTGGGAAATGTTGGCTGGAGTGCCGCGACGATCTGAGCGCGGAGGTCCGCAAGCCGTGATGCAAGCCGCGCCTCAGCGTCGGCGGCGTCTGCCAGCCGCAGCTCGATGAGCTCGATGCGGCTCCTCACATCCCGGAGCGCGGCTTCACCCTCGGGGTCGGTGAGACGCACGAGAACATCGCCCTGCGCAACGGGGTCACCCGGCGCGACGAGCACGTCTTTGACAAAGCTGCGGTCTGCCGCGGCGTGGGGCAGCAGCATCGCTTCTATGCGTGCATTCTCGATATCAACGGTCGAAAGCTTGCCCCAGATGCCTGCCCCGAGCGTCCAGAGAACACCTGCACCGAGGCAAAGATAAAGCAGGATCGAAAATGCGGCGCGCAGGCTACGGGGCGATTTGCCTGCCGTGGCCACGGTCTTTTCCTCTTCGGTCTCTTCCATGGGGACGAGATCGACGGGGAAAAGACCGTGGCCACGGCAGGCAAATCGCCCCCCCCTGGCTGCCGATGTAGCCGAAGGTTCGGTACCCTTGGCCGATGAGGTGCCGCGCCATGTCCTGCCCCGCTTTGGTGTGGGAGACCCCGAATGAGGCAAAGATCGGATCACCGTCGACATCCATGACTTCGGCTACTTTCACGCCTGTCTGCGCAATGATCGCGCGCAGGGCGTCGGTATGTTCGAGCCCCGAAAGGATCAGCCCCTTGGGCCGCCAAGAGAGGAGATCAAAGACGAGATCCTCTTCCGCCTCGAGCGAGTAGTCTGACACGCCGAAGACGGGGCGCAGGCCGCTCTCACCAAGCCCATCGGTGATCCCGGCAAGCACTTCGGTAAAAACACGGTTTTTGAGTGTGGGCACTACGACGCCGACGATGGGATTGTCGTAGGTGGCGTTGCCGCCCGCGAGGCGGTTGTGCACGTATCCGATCTGCCGCGCGGCCCGGAGCACCTCCTCCTTGACGTCATCTGAGATGTAGCCTGCCCCGCGCATGACACGGGAGACGGTCATTTGGCTGACCCCGGCGACCCGGGCCACGTCGTGCATGTTGGGCTGTGCCTTGGCCGAGCCTGAGGCGCTTCGTTTGACCATGTGCCGTCACTTCGCCCCGAGACCTACTTGACTTGTGTTTACGTAAACACGTAGTCCGGTCGCAAGGTGTTTACGTAAACACATTTCGGCAGTCGTAAGCGATTTGCCCTGCAAGCGGCTTCAGAGAAGGAAGACGACGTGACCAAAACCCTGGCAGTCATTGGCCTTGGATCGATGGGATACGGGATGGCAGCATCCTGTGTTCGAGCGGGCCACGAGGTCTACGGTGTGGATCTGGACGCGGACCGCATGGCGCAGCTACGGGCCGAGGGGGGCAGGACAGGCAAGCTTGCCGATCTTGGCCACGCGCTCGATGCGGTCGTTGTCGTCGTGCTCAATGCGGCGCAGGTCGAAAGTGTCCTCTTTGGAGAGGATGGCATCGTGGCACAGCTGCGCGACGGCGCAGTGGTGATGGCCTGCGCGACCATGCCGCCGGACTTTGCCAAGGAGATGGAGGCACGGTGCGCGGCGCAGGGTGTCCTCTATCTCGATGCGCCGATCTCGGGCGGGTCCGTCAAGGCCGCGCAGGGTGCTCTGGGCGTCATGGCCTCGGGTCGCCCCGCCGCCTTTGAGGCCGCCGAAGAGATCCTCGAGGCCACGGCGGAGACCGTCTTTCGCCTCGGCGATGCAGCCGGGGCCGGCTCCGCGATGAAAGCGGTCAATCAGCTCTTGGCCGGGGTGCACATCGCCGTCATGGCCGAGGCGATGACCTTTGGCATGACGCAGGGCGTCAGCCCGGAGCGGTTCATCGACGTCATCTCGAAATGCGCGGGCACGTCATGGATGCTGGAGAACCGCGCGCCCCACATCGCGGCGGGGGATTACACGCCGCACAGCCAGGTGAACATCTGGCCAAAGGACCTCGGCATCGTGCTCGATGCGGCGAGATCCGTCGGGTTTGAGGCGCCATTAACCGAGACGGCGCTGGCGCAGTACAGGCAGGCCGTCGAGATGGGGCTTGGCCGCGAGGATGACGCCGCCATAGCCAAAGTCTATGCCGCGCAGGCCGGTGTTGCGCTGCCGGAGGGATCGTGATGGGCACGCTTTTGGGCTGCATCGCAGATGATTTCACCGGTGCCACGGATCTCGCTGGGCTTTTGGCGCGCTCTGGCGTCCGGGTCAGCTTGCGGATGGGCGTCCCATACGAGCCGCCTTCAAACACCGCGCCTTTCGAGGTCATTGCCCTCAAATCCCGGACAGCTCCGGTGGCGGAGGCGGTGGTGGAGACGCAAGCTGCGCTGGACTGGCTGCGCGCGGCGGGCGCGCAAAAGTTCTTTTGGAAGTACTGCTCGACCTTCGACAGCACGCACGAGGGCAACATAGGCCCGGTGGCAGAAGCCTTGATGGAAAGCATCGGCACCGACCAGACGATTTACTGCCCTGCCTTTCCGGAGAACGGACGCTCAATTTTCATGGGCAACCTCTTTGTGGGGGAAGAGCCGTTGGCTGAAAGCCCGATGAAGGACCACCCGCTGACCCCCATGAGAGACAGCAACCTCATGCGTCTGCTGGAGCCGCAAGTCACACGGCCCGTGGGCCTCGCCAACCGTTTGACCGTGGCGCAGGGGCCAGAGGCTTTGCGCGAGAGGCTCGCTGTTCTGAAGGCGGAAGGTGTGGCCCACGTCGTCGTTGATGCGGTGGCGGACGAGGATCTGGCGATCATCGCGCGCGCCTGCCGGGAAATGCCTCTCCTCACTGGTGGCTCTGCCGTCGCAATGCCCCTGCCCGACCTCTACCTGGAAGACGGGACGCTGTCGCGAGAGGCGGTGCAGAACACTCGGCCCGCGCTCGATCGGGAGGCGATCCTTCTGTCGGGCAGCTGTTCGGCCATGACGCGCGCGCAGGTGGCCCGCTACATCGCGACAGGCGCGCCGCATTTCTGCCTGAACCCGCTCGAGCTTGCTGATGCCGGGCCGGGTGCGGCGCTTGCGTGGCTGGAAGAGCAGGATTTGAGCCGCGCGCCGCTGATCTATGCCACTGCTGCCCCGGAGGATGTCTCCGCCGCGCAAGAGGCCATCGGCGCTGCCCGCGCTGGCAGCCTTGTTGAGGCTGCTTTGGCAGAGTGCGCCGTCACGGCGCGCGACCGCGGGGCGCGACGCTTTGTGGTGGCCGGCGGCGAGACGTCCGGCGCGGTGACAAAGGCGCTCGGCGTGGCGCAGCTTGATATCGGGGCCGAGATCGCGCCCGGGGTCCCTTGGACCTTTTGCAAATCAGGGGGCATCGACATCGCGCTCACCCTGAAATCCGGGAATTTCGGGGCAGAGACTTTTTTCAGGGACGCTCTGACCAAGCTGGAGACGGCCTAAGCCTGAAACCGGGCCGCGCCCACACCGATTTCAGGCCGCGGTGCGAGAAAGCGCGGCGACGGCTGCCTCAACTGCGCGCTCTGTAAGCGCGAGGTCATCCGCTGTGATCGCGAGGGACGGGTAGAGCTTTCCGGGCGACTTGAAGACGCCCTGTGCGCGCAGCGTTGCATTGAAGAGCGACGAGACGGTGTCATCGTCATGCTGCGCAGTGCGATAATCGCGGCAGGGTCCAGACGTGAAGTAGATATCAAAGAGCGTTTCGTCGCCGCAGATCCGGTGAGGGATCCCGGCCTCTTTCAACGCACCACTTTGCATCGTCTGGAGGCGCGAGCCGAGCGCGCGCAGCGTCTCATAGCTTCCGTCCCGACGCAGGATTTCCATGGTCTTGAGACCCGCGGCGGCAGCGATCGGGTTGCCCGAGAGCGTGCCCAGCTGCATCAGCCATTTGTCGGCACCCGCAAGCGATTTGTCGAAGTGCTGCATGATCTCGGCGCTGGCCCCGAGGGCCGCGAGGGGGAAGCCGCCGCCGATGATCTTGCCCAGAGTGCAGATATCGGGCGTGACGCCGTATCGCTCCTGCGCGCCCCCGTAGGCGAGGCGAAACCCGGTGACGATTTCGTCGAAGATCAGAAGGACCGAATGCTTGTCGCAGAGGTCCCTCAGCCCCTGCAGGAAGCCCGGCTCCGCCGGAATGATGCGCTGGAGCGGTTCGGCAATGATGGCCGCGATATCTTTGTGTTCGGAAAGCAGGGCTTCGACAGCGGCCAGATCGTTGAACTTTGCGATCAGCATCTCGTCGACCACGCTTTGCGGGATGCCCGCACTGTCGGGCACGGCTTGAGGAAAGTTCAGGCGTGCCGCAGGGGCGAGGCTCATCTGCGCCTCCGCGCTCATGCCGTGGTAGCCGCCCTCGAACTTCAGGATCTTGTCGCGCCCGGTATAGGCGCGGGCAAGGCGGATGGCGTACATGTCCGCCTCCCCGCCGGAGGCCACGAAACGCACCTGCTCACAGCAGGGCACCGCTTCAACGATGGCCTCCGCAAGTTCGATCCCTTTGGCGTTGTTGGCAAAAAACGTCATGCCCTTCGGCAATTGCTCGAGAACCGCCTCCATGACCTCGGGATGGCCATGGCCCAGAAGCATCGGGCCGGACCCAATGAGATAGTCGACATATTCGTTGCCGTCTTCGTCCCAGACACGGGAGCCCTCGCCGCGGGCAATGACGATGCCCGGGTCGAAATTGCCAAAGCCGCCCGCGGGCAACACCGCCTGCGCGCGCGCGATCCAAGTGGATTGGGAGGTCAGTTTCTGCATGGCTCAGTCCAACTCCAGAATGGGGGTGCCGAGGATATCGAGGTCGGGCGTCACGCCGAGCCCGGGCCCTTCCGGCGGGGCAATGCGGCCGTTCCTGCGCGTGGGGCAATCGGGCGCGATGCGGGGGCCGACATAGCCGGAGAGGTCGCAGGTGTTCAAAAGCGCGCCCTGTGGGGTCGACGCCGCGAAATGGAGCGAGGCAGCCGTCACGATATCTGATCCCCATGTGCATTCCGCGCAGATCTCAGCCCCCAGATGCACCGTCAGATCCCGCGCGCGGCGCATGGCCGAAAGCCCGCCGAATTTGGACAGTTTGAGCGCCACCGCGTCGAGGACGCCGAGCTCAGCAGCACACATGAGCGACGGCAGATCATGGGCGCATTCGTCGATTTTCATGGGAAGGCCCGTTGCCGCGCGCACGGCGGCGCAATCCTCGAGCGTCTTGCAGGGCTGCTCCAGCATCACATCGAGATGCGCCACAGCGCGCCCCGTGCGCGTGGCCTGCAGCTTCGTGGCCCCGCAATTCCAGTCACCGTAGACAAGCGGGCCCGGGCCCACAGCTTCGCGGACCTTCGCGAGCCGTTCTGCATCGGCCTCCCAATTGCCATCGACGCCGAGCTTGGCCTGAAACTGCCGAATGCCGGTGGCGTAGGCCGCCCGCGCGATGCGTGCCATCTCATCAGGCGCAATGCAGGTGATGGAGTGGTAGGTGGGCATGTCCGCCCGCGTCCGCCCGCCGAGGAGGGCGTAGAGCGGCTGTCCTGTTCCCTTTCCGAAGAGATCCCACAGCGCCATGTCCACCATGGATTTGGCGTGCAGGTGCCCTTGCAGGTGCCCGTCGAGCTTGCGCATCGGGGCGTCCACGCCAAAGGGATCGATCCCGAGGATCTCAGGGGCCATCTCAACCAATGCGCTGGGGACGCCATCGGCAAAAGCAGGCAGATAATGCGGGATCGGGCAGACCTCCCCCCACCCTTGGAGGCCGGTATCCGTCTCGAGACGCAGCACCTGTGTCTTCACCGTGGCGCAGGTTTTGCCTTCGGCCATGTAGTAGGTTTCGTGGCTCGTCAGATCGACCGACCATAGGGTGAGACGGGTCACCTTCATGCTGCAAACTCCTGCACCGGATCGCCCAGGCTCTCGTAATCCGGGGTCACACCAAGGCCCGGCGCATCGGGGGCATAGAGCCTGCCCCGCTCCGCCCAAGCGCCGCCCACCCCTGTGGAGCGGGTGTTGTAGTTCATCAAATCGGTCGTGTTGTGGAGGTACTCCGCCGGGGTCGAGGCCGCGAAATGGGCCACGAGGGTGGAGGTGATCTCTCCGCCCCAGGTGTCTTCGCAGACGACGGGCATCCGGTTTTCAAGGAGGTAATCCCGTACGCGGCGCGCCTTGCTCAGCCCGCCCAAATTCGACAGCTTCAGGCAGCAGATCTCTGCGCCACGGTCGGCCACCACGCGCTGCGCGGCGGCCATGCCAGTGAGACACTCGTCGAGCTTCATGGGCTGTTGCGCCACGCGGCGCACCTGCTGGCATTCCTCATAGGTGCGGCAGGGCTGTTCGAGCATGTAGTCGAGATCGGCCGTCGCCCGCGCGACCCGGATCGCGTTGTCGACCCGCCAGCCTTGGTTGGCATCTGCCATCGCCTTTTCACCTGGCTCGAGGAGAGCCACGCCTGACCGGATGCGGTCGATATCGCGCGCCCAATCGCCGCCCACTTTGATCTGAAATTGGCGATACCCCTCGGCGCGGTAGCGCTGCATTTCGGCCAAGGTCTCAGCGGTCTCCTTTTGCGGGGCGACGCGGTACATGGGCGCGCCGTCCGTCAGCTTGCCCCCGAGCAGCATCCAGAGCGGCAGGTGACAGGCCTGGCCAAGGATGTCCCAACACGCCGCGTCAAAGGGGGCCTTGGCATAGCCGTGGCCCTGGATCGCGTGGTCCATGATTTGCTCGATCCGCGCCACCTGGCGCGGGTCTTCCCCAAGAAGCGCCGGCGCGACGAGGCGGGCCAGAGCCTCCACCCCCTCTGAGTGAGCGACCATGTAATTCTCGCCACAGGGTGTGAACTCGCCGCAACCCTGCAGCCCTGCATCGGTGTCGATGACAACGACAGAGGCCATGGCGGTCGAGATCGCGTTGCCTGCGCCCCACGCATAGGCGCCGCCCACATAGGGCAGCGCGGTCTTGAAAACGCGAAGGCGCGTGATCTTCATGGCGCGCTCATTGCGCGGCGATGGAGACCGCGTCAGCGCGCGGCAAGAGGCTTTCGGGGTCGTAGGCGGGCTGAGACAGGACAGTGGCCGCACGCGGTTCGCCATGGATGATAACGGTGAGCTCTGTCCCGGGGACCGCCGCGTGGGGTTTGACATAGGCGAAGGCCAGAACCTTTCCCACCGTTGGCCCGTAGACGACGGAGGCGGTTGAGCCCACGGTCTCGCCTTCCAGCTGCACCGCCTCGCCGCCATGGCCGTCTGTGATCCCGTCGGGCTGGATCGCAAGGTATGCGCAGATCCATGGTGGATCTTCATTGAAGGTTTTGTCGCTCCCGAGGAAGGTTTTGTCCCGGCGGGCAAAGCGGAGGACATCAGCCTCCACGAGCGTGACTTCATTGGTGAGTTCACCCGCGCCCTTGAAGCCTTTCTCCATCCTCATGACGTTCATCGCGAAGGAGCCGTAATCGGCGATCCCACGGGCCTCGCCCGCGTTCCAGAGCGCTGTATAGACGTCGAGGCAAGCGGCGCGGGGCATGTGTAACTCCCACCCGAGCTCGCCTGCGTAAGACATGCGGAAGGCCCAGATGCTGTGGCCCGCGACCGTGATCTCTTGGGCGGAGAGCCACCGGAAGCCGCTGTTCGACAGATCCGCGGGCGTGCAGGCTGCGAGCACGTCCCGCGCCCGTGGGCCGTTGAGCGACAGCGCCGCCCAGTCCGCGGAGAGCGCGGTGATCTTGACATCCTCACCATCTCTTTGCTGGGCGAGGTGATCCAACAAGCGCTGTTCGAAGAAGGCCGCGCAGACGAGGTAAAAGCGATCCTCACCCATTCGCACGATGGTGGTTTCGAGCTCAATCCGCCCAGCGCGGTTGAGCATGTGCGTCAGCGTGATGGAGCCGGTCTTTTGCGGCATGCGGTTGCCCGTGAGCCGGTCAAGGAGCGCGTAGGCATCCGGCCCCTCCACCATGACCTTGGTGAAGGCTGTAACATCCATCAGCCCCACGCGCTCACGCACGGCGCGGACCTCGGCGGCCACCATGTCGTCCACAGGCGTGCGATTGAAGGAGTAGTGGTCGCGCTGCTCGATCCCTTTGGCAAAGAAGCGGGGGCGTTCGAAACCGTAGACCTCTTCGTGGACCGCGCCTTTCGACGCCAGCAGCTCATGGAGGGGTGAGGGTTTGATGGGCCGCCCCGCCAGTCGGTTGAAGTGCGGGAAGGGGATCTCGTGGCGCAGGCAGTAATCTTCCTCCGCCTTCACGACCTGCCACTCCTTCGTGGCGTAGCCGCCAAAGCGGCGCGGATCATAGTCGCGCATCGAGATATCGGCGGCGCCGTGAACCATCCAGCGGGCGAGCTCTCGCGTGAGGCCGGGACCCCAGCCGATGCCGATCTGGGTTCCACAGCAGCACCAGTAGTTGCGGACACCCGGCGCCGGGCCGATCAGGGGGTTGCCGTCGGGGGGATGGCTGATCGCACCATGCACCTCGCGCTGAATGCCCAGTTCGGCAAAGATGGGCATCCGGTTCAGGCTCTCTTCCAGGTAAGGCATGACGCGGTCGTAATCGGCGTCAAAGAGCCAGTTTTCATAGTCCCACGGGCATTCGTCGTGCCAGACGGAGTTCGGGTTTTCCTTTTCGTATATGCCGATGAGGCCGCGCTTTTGCTCCATGCGGATGTAGCCGGAGACTTTCTTGTCATCGCGTATGACGGGCAGTTCGGTGTCGAGCGCTTCGAATTCGGGAACTGGTTCGGTGACGAAATAGTGGTGCGTCATCGACGTCATGGGCAGCTGAAGCCCCGACCACTCTCCCATCTGTCGCGCGTAGGTGCCGCCGGCATTGACGACATGTTCGCAAGTGATGGTGCCCTTTTCCGTCTCCACCTGCCATTCACCGCTCGAAAGCTGGGTGATGTTGGTGGCGCGGCACTGGCGCACGATCCGGACGCCCTTTTGGCGCGCACCTGCGGCCATCGCCATGGTCACGTTCGTTGGGTCGACATGCCCGTCGTCTGGGGTGTGCAGCGCGCCGATGACGCCGTCGAGATTGTAGAACGGGTGGTTGGCGGCGATGTGATCGGTGCCGACCAGTTCAATGTTGAAGCCGAGCGACCGACCCACGGAAAGCGTGTGGCGGAGCCAGTCCATTTCGTCTTCGGTCTTTGGGCTTCAACATTGACCTTGTCGGCAAAGACAAAGTCGCAGAACTCCACCCGTTCTACAATCTCGATGGCGTGATTGGCGCGCTCTACACACCCGATGACGGCCACGTAGATCCAACCAACGTGACAATGTCCATGGC